>NZ_JBPAOH010000111.1:0-26054 GCF_050875635.1 Tolypothrix sp. VBCCA 56010 | reverse complement strand
CTTGCATTGTTAATGCATCGGCTTGCATTGTTAATGCATCGGCTTGCATTGTTAATGCATCGGCTTGCATTGTTAATGCATCGGCTTGCATTGTTAATGCATCGGTCTGCATTGTTAATGCATCGGCTTGCATTGTTAATGCATTTAAAAACGCGCTTGTTTTTAGGGAAAACTGTACTAAGCAGAGTTTTTTCTTAAGTATTGGCGTGAAATTTCCTAGCTTAGAATATCAGGGCACTAAAGCCAACACCCCAGCCGGAGAACCAGAACCACCCCGCAATAATAGAGGTGCGATCACCAGCATAGCTCCTCTCGGTGGCAGTTGATCTAAGTTGGTTAAATTCTCCAGCACAATACGCGGTTTCTCCAACACCAAACGGTTAATAGTAAACGTGGTATCTTGCCCAGAATCTACACCGTGAGTATCAATTCCTACCCCAGCGATTTGACGTTCATTTAGTAAAAACTGGGTAGCATCACTGCCAAACCCTGGAAAATGCAAACTTCCTTCAGCATCTTGGTTGAAAAATGCATCTTTATCGCGCCATTTATCTTGCCAGCCTGTATACAGTATTACTACACTTTCAGCGGGAATCTTGCCATATTCTTCTTCCCAAGCGAGAACATCCGCAACAGTCAGGACATAATCAGAATTAACTGCGGTTTGAACACGGATATCTATAACTACTGCGGATACAACCAACGACTCGGCAGGGTATTTGTCAATTCCTACACCAAAGTTGTGAAAACTTTTCGGTGCGTTGATATGAGTAGCGCTGTGTTCCCCCAAAGAGAAACGCCGTAGATAATAACCATCTTTTTCTAGTTTTGCTACAGTATCGAATTCTACAGGCGGGTCGCCTTGCCATTGGGGAATGTTTGTATCAATTACGTGACTTAAATGGATAACGCATGAGGGAGATAGGGGAGATGAGGAGCCAGCGCTGTGCGGAGGTTCCCTCCGTTGAGGCGACTGGCGTGGAGATGAGGGAGAGGGGGGAGTGGGGAGAGGGGGGGAGGGGGGAGACAAGGAAAATATAGAATCCTCGTTGTCCCCCTTGTCTCCTTGTCCCCCTGTCTCCTTGTCTCCTTGTCCCCCTGTCTCCTTGTCTCCTTGTCCCCTCGTCAACTGCTGAAGTGTTGCTTCCATAACTGCGGTGGTTTGACCTGTTACCGTAAAAACCAGCGCTTCGCGATAGATTCGCTGTGCTGGATGATGCATGTAGTTAGCGGCTCCGCTGGAAACGGTAACGGCTGCGTGAGCGATTCGCGTTGCTAGGTCGATTGCCCAAGCTCGTAGTTGCAAGCGTTCGGCTATTACTATCGGTTTTTGTTGGGCTTGTCTAATCAGAGTGCGACACTGAGTCAGTTCTTGTAAGAAAGATTCAAAAGCATTGGTAATAAAAGCTAGTGATTTATTCTCTTTAGCTGCCTCAATAATATCTAAACCTGCAAAAGCGCATCCTGTTGCGAGAAAAGTTGCCCGCAAAATATTCTTTTTACTGTTTTCGTGAATCCATCCGGGTGGTTTAATAAAAACTACCTGCTCTTGAGGTAAGAACCAGCGAGTTAAAGTAGCAGATACGGTATTGCTTGATATCATTGCTGCTAGTTGTGCTGGTGCGGTAAATGTGATTTCACCTCCAGCTTTTTGAGATGTCTGCACAAAAGGGACGATACCAAAAACTGCGCTACCATCTGGTAATGTCGCAGCGACGATAAAATGTTGAAATAAGTCCCAACCAGTTACCCAAGGTACAACTCCATCTAACTGATATCCTCCGGCAACAGGTACGGCTAATGCTAGGGGTTCACCTTGACGTCGCAAATGCGAGAAACCGACTCCGATTAAAACTTCACCGTTACCCATCCGGGGAAGGTATGCTTGTTGTAATGCAGAGTTGTTGCTAGTAGAAAGCATCGCTGCTGCGCTTTGATGTTGTGTTTGCACAAAAGCTAAAGCACCGGAATATCTGGCTATTAATTCTTGAAAGTCGCCATAAGTCGCTTCGCTGAGTTGTTTGTCACTTTGTAGCGCTAGTAAATTTAACTTTCCCAGACCTTGGAGTGCTTGATATAGCGCTTGTGGGTTGTTGTCTATTTCGTTAGCTTTGGGCGCAACTTCCTGAAGTAAGAAGGAGTTGGTAATATCTAGGATAGAGCGATCGCAATCCATAATTTTTTGCTAGTTGACTTTCTCATTTTTGCAGTTCTGAACTGAGCAACTTAGCACTCTCAAATAAATAACCCCCCCAAATCTCTGAAATTTCAAGCTTTGAGGGGTTCAAATGTTGCAGCAAAAAGTGAATCAGTATTTAGTTAACACCCAACAGGTTAAGCTTTTCATAAACTTAAGTTAATTTTTTGTTCACTCATGAGTCAACAAGCATACCGACAAATTGTCAAATACAGTCGTTAAGCCACTTTCGCTAAATATCTACAAAATTTTAGATTGGGAAATTTTATTATTGCACAGGTACTTAACTTAAGTTGCGGCTTATCAACGATAGGCTGATTATACGCGATCGCCCACGAGGAGTTGGCGGTTCTTCGAGCGCACAAAGCTTGCCCAGTATAAAGCAAATTACAATTAAGCATCAGTCATGTTGAGTATATAAAGGTATGTTGAGTATATAAAGGTATAATGACTGCGAAGCATTTTCATTCTTCTAAAGTTTAAGAAAAATTGACAACTAGTTAAAGGACATTGTATGGAAGAAATACTTACAGGAAAAATTGCTGTTGTAACAGGAGGCTCTACGGGAATTGGTTACGCAATAGCAAGACGTTTTGCATCTTTTGGGGCAAAAGTCATTCTGGCAAGCAGACAGCCGCAACGCTTGGCAACAGCAGCTCAAAGCATCGGATACGGAGCTGTTGCAATTCCTACCGATGTCTCTGATTTTGAACAAGTGCAGCGGCTTTTTGAGGGACTGGAGCGGGTGGATATTCTTGTGACTTGTGCTGGTGCAGCAATCTTTGGTGCAATTGATACGCTACCAATGGCAGAAGCTAAATCCCTTTTTGAAGGACGGTTTTTTGGTCAACTAGCAGCAGCGCACTATGCAGTACCCAAAATGCCAGCGGGGAGTGTTATTATCTTCTGCTCTGGAATTGCAGCCACCGTCGGACTGCCTAACTATAGCGCGGGTTCTGCCCTTTGTGGTGCTGTTAACTCGATGGCACGTTCCCTTGCGGTTGAGCTAGCTCCTAGAGGCATCCGCGTGAATGCTATCTCACCGGGATTAATCGAAGGCACAGACATCCAATCTAATTTATCAAAGGAAACGAAGGAAAATTTTGCTGACTCAACAAAAGCCAAAATTCCGCTCAAGCGTGCAGGTCAAGCTGATGAGGTGGCAGATGCAGCATTTTTCCTTGCTACATGCGGCTATGTAACAGGGCAAATTATTGAGGTTGATGGCGGGTGGACAGCGTTTTAGAGCAAAAGGAGATAAGGCATTTCCTTTGGAAGGTCATGACTGTGCGAGTTTATACTTCGCTGCCAGGGCGATCGCACCCCGTGGAAAAAAAGAGAGAAAAACGAGCAACCTTTCTGTGCGGTGATGATTGAACAAGCGAACGCCTGCATTACCAAGTTGCGATCGCTATTGATGAATGCGATTGAGAAACGCCTCATAGCTATTGACATTTTCCAGTTTTGTGGCTAATAAAGTATCTGCACCATGTACCCAAATTACTTTGCCAGTTGCAACTTCCCACTCCTAGATTTTTATCTGCGTTGCATTTGCCTTCTGGCGAAATAGTTTTTCATTTTGTTGTATTGATTTGATAACTTTTACCTGCCTGTTTTGCTGAAATTTACTGGTAGTGTAAATCTGATAAGTATAGTTTTGTAGTCTATATTTTTATAAATTAGTTTGTTGCCTACTTTTTATTTACAACTGTGGTAATTGATTTAACAATGTTAAAAATTGGTGAAATCACTGAAGTTAAAATAAGTCTCTTTTAAATTAAGGATTACAGTCTGACTTCTATACAAAATGGAAAACGTAGACGCGCAAGCGGCTTGCCGCAGGCTACCGCAGAGGACGCAGAGAACGCAGAGGAAAAAGAGTAATAAAAGTTTAAGAGAGTTTTTGCGTAAGTCCCGCTCAACAAAGTTCACAGCAAAATATAAAATGGATTGGTAAAAATATCAGATGTGACAGATTAGCGATTTCAATGTTAGAAAATTCAGGTCTAATTTAAATCAGTGGAAAACTACGCTATGGAACCAGAAAAACTGGATCGTTTTCAAAAGTATGGTGAATCGATTCTCCGGAAGATAGACTCAGTACCGCAGCAGCCTTCAAAACAAGAAGATTGGGTTCCAGCTAGCCTAGATGAGTGTCTGATTCACCTGCGGGAAGCGGCACAGAAAACTGTACAACTTGCTACATCAAGTGTGAAAATCGGCGTGATGGGTGAATTCAGCAGTGGAAAAACTTTGCTTTTAGGCAGTTTGATCGGTTACGCAGACGCTTTGCCAATTAGTGAAAACCCAACCACAGGCAATGTTACCGCTATTCACCTGAAACCGCAAGAAGACTTTACAACTACGCAAGTTGGCAATTTTACTGTCGAGTATCTGACTCACGACGAGGTGAATGAGTGCTTGCGCTTCATGTTGGGGGAGGCAAACCGAAGAACAATAGCTGCGGGATTGTCTTCTATACCCCAAGAAAAGCTAAAAGCTCAAAATGATATCCTTAGCTGGTGTGAAGAAGCGTGGAACAATAGTAAAAACTTGGAGTTGCGTTATCTGTTGCGCGAGTTGGTATCGTTTCTTCGCGCTTATAACTCCTATGGTGCGGCTATGTCTGGCAGACGCTACGATATTGATGCTACCACCGCCCGCGATGGGCTGACGCTAGCCGATCAGCCGATGGCAATTCAAACTCTGAATTTTGAGGATTTACCCCCAACGAATATTAGATTACCAAATGCACCTCAAAGATTGCCAGCAAAGTTATTACAAAATAGCTTTCCGTTGATTCGTCGCGTAAATATTGAGGTAAAAATATCAAAAGATATTTGGGATGTTTCCGGAAAGAGTGGAACATCAGAGTTTATTTTATTAGATTTTCCCGGATTGGGTGCTGCTAATTCAGGGGTGCGAGATACATATTTATCGTTGCGAGAATTGGCAGAAGTACAGACAATTTTAGTGCTGCTAAATGGCAAATCTCCGGGAAGCGATCGCGCTAACAAAATCTTCACGATGATGCAGCAACAACGTCCCGGACAAGACCTGAAAGATTTAATTTTAGTTGGTGTAGGACGCTTCGATCAACTACCTTTAGAAAGTGAAGGTGGCGAAAGAGAACTTGATAATTTAGACGAACACAATCCTTTAAAAGAAAGCACCGTTTGCCAAAAGCTTAAAGTTTTGCAAACAACTCTTGACGGTGCATCAGCATTTACCAGTCAAAAAGAGCGAATTCTTCTGTTATCACCACTTTTAGGATTAGCTGATTTAGCTAAACGTTCTAGTAAAGTGAAAGCAGGTTCACCAGAGTTTTTAGCTAACTTAGATTATCCAGATTATTTAGATCGCTCTAAGCGATTGCAACAAAAATGGGGACATTTAAGCGAACGTTTGTTAGAATCTGATTCGCGCAGTCATTTAGGCAGACAATTAAGTTACTTTGCTCAAGATGGCAGTATTAGCAAACTGCGAGAATTGATTCAAACCCACGTAGCTACTCACGGTTTCAAGCAACTTTATGAAGACACTCGTAGAGCCGCTAATGCTTTGCATCAACAACAAGATAACTTGAAAAATATCTTAGCAGAAATTCATAATGAAGGCATACCAATGGCAGAAAGTCAAGCTTTTATAGATTTACGCTTTGCCGTTGAAACTTTAGATAAAACCTACAGAAAATTCCAAAAAGAATTAGGTAAAGAACCACTCAAAGACAAACGAGGAATTACAGTTAGCGATGTGGTGAAAGACGAACTAACTTATAGAATACTTAATTGGAGTCAGTGGACTTTGCTTTTCAACAAAGCAAACAATGGAATGATATCATTAACAGAATCTAAAGGCGCAGCGGGTAAATTATTTGATAGAAAAAATAAAATTAATAGTTCCCTTCCTACCAAAAGCGATGATTTTTATCCAGCATTTGAAAAGACAATTAAAGAACTAGAAGAATTTGCACGCGATCGCCTGAGTCAAGCAGTGGTAGACTCATTGAGTAAGTTATCAAATCAGATAGCCAAAGAACGCGATCGCTTGCGAGAAATTCTTAATCCTGAACAAGAACAAGATATTCAAGAAAAATTTGGTGATGAAGAAGCAGATTTATTTTACAAACTACTTTTAGGATGCGATCCCAATCAATGGAAAGAAGCTATAATTTCCGAAGTCAGTAGCAAAGATAAAACCAGCGTCCCTGCTAACATGTTTCCCCTAGCGCGTCAAGACGATAAACACAACATCGGACAAATCTTTGATTGGGCACCAGAAAGAAGCCAAAGTAACCCCAGAACCGCTAACCACCAACTTTTAGTGCTGCGACTGCGAGATGAAATTACTGCTAGTGCCAGTTTACATCTTGTGCAGTATGTTAGTGAAGTGAATCAGCAAGTTAATGCGGAATTAGAAGGAATTTTGGATCAGATTGTTCCTTGTTTGCAAAATATTTCTAAAAAGGAAGCGTTGTTAAGATATATTGCGGCGGAAGAATCGCAAATTAATGCGGAAATTCCTACTTGGTTGCAGATTCTTTTAGATATTGCTAACTTTGAGAGCAATTCGATTTGATTGGTGAAAAATAGTTTTTTAAACGAACCGCGAAGACGCGAAGGACGCGTTCGCCCTTGGCGTCTCCGAAGGAGAAGGAAGAAAGGAGAAGAGAGGAATTAGTTTACGAATTAGGTCAATTATATCTCTTTTCTCTTTCCTTCGTGCCCTTCGCGACTTAGCGGTTCGTTTCTCTTAATCTAAACTGCCTACAAATATGAACCTTTTCCAATCCAACAATAATAGCGTCAAAGAATTTACCGAATTATTAACAATGAATTTTGAACAAGTTAACAAAACTGAGAAGCCAAAAAAAAGATTTCCCGGATGGTTTGCGGTAGATTTTGGTACATCAAATTCTACAGTTACATTATTCGACCCGATTGAAGTTCCTATCGCGGAAATTCTGCCGAGAGAACAAGAGTTACGTTTGCGCGATCGCTTGGCACAATGGTTGAGTTCTCCGGCTACAATTGCGTTACCAGATATTAGCGCGAGTGATTGGGATAAGTTCATCGCGGAAATTAGCAAAAATCTGGAAATAGAACCAAGTCAGTTAAGTGATGTTTTTGAAAGTGATAATAAAGAGCGATTTTTAGAAGCGATTCGTCAAATTGAATTGTGTTTGGGAACTAGCGATCGCTTTCGTCGGGCTGTCAGCAAAAAACTTTACCAAATATATCATGAGGTGTTTCGCGTTCCTACTTTAGAGTCGCAAAATCTCATTCCGGTAGTGTTAGATATTGATCGTCGAGATACGGAAATTCCTAGTGAGTTGGAAGTTTCTAGTTTGGATGCTTTAAAATTGAAGATGGGGAGAGAAGCAAGAGATAACAGAAAAAAGGCGATCGCTCAAGGAACTAGCGGTTCTTTGAAGGAAATTATTAGCAAGTTTCATCATTCACCTAAAAGATATTTCGGTCAAGAGCGGTCTTTTGGTGTTGTTTTAGATGGGGAAGAAACGACAATTACTGTTAATCAGTTAATTCAAGCTGCTTGGGGACATCTTGTTGAGTTAACTGAAGATTATCGACAACGCGCACGACGTAAGTTTTCGGAAGGGGATTTGTTGACGGGGGTTGTGACTTATCCAACTGTTGCACCACCAGTTATTCGCAAGGAAATTAAGGAACTTGTGGAACAACTTGGTATTGATGATGTGCAAACTGCTTATGATGAAGCTGTTTCGGTGGCGATATTTTTTTTGTGGCGAGAATTTGGTGGTAATTTGAATATTGGAATTGAATCTTTTAAAACTCGCTGTCATCAAGAAAAGAATAAATGGTCGCAAAATGTGCTTGTTTTGGATATTGGTGGGGGAACAACTGATTTAGCTTTAATTGAATTAACTTTAGAAGATAAAACTCCCTTTTTTGCGGATAATGAAGATAGAGGACTTGGGGGACGCTACTATAGACTTACTCCCAAGCTGTTAGGTTCGTCTGGACATTTGCAGTTAGGGGGTGAGTTAATTACGCTGCGAATGTTTCGCCTTTTGAAAGTAGCGATCGCTGATTCTCTGCTAACAGCAGTTACTCTCGGTGCTTTAGAAAGCGATAAATTAGAAGATTTAATTAACTCGGAATTAAATGAGCGCTTTTTAGAACAAGGAAAATTTAAAAGCGGCAGTCTTTTGAAATGTGTAGACAAAGAAAATCCTGAAGGTGATGCAGCTTACAAAGATGCTTTAGATACTGCTGAGAAAGTGCTACCTACTCGTTGGCAACAAGCACCCCAACGCTTGCAAACATTTTACGCGCTTTGGGAACTTGCAGAAGCTGCCAAACTGAAATTAGGTCAATCACCAGCAGATAATTCTACTTTAACGTTCACTGTTTCCGAACAACAAATATCGGAATTATTAACACAAAGTAGCATTAAATTCAACATTCAAAATGCTCATAATATTAACGTCACCTTAGACAGTCAACAATTTGAAAGAACTGCAACTACAGCGATTAAAGAAGCAATTGGTATCGCCAAAGGATTGATGGAAAGTCGCTTGCTAAGTAGCGGACAAAAAGTTGATTGGTTAATTCTATCTGGGAAAACTTGCAATCTTGATTTAGTGCAGCAAGAAATTTACCAGGAATTTAGTAAATCACAATATTTTGTCTGGAATCCAGAGCGAATTACCTTTGTTTTAGAGTTTACTAAATTAGCTACCTCTGCCGGTGCTTGCTACGCCGAAAAATTGCGAAGGCTTAGATTCGATCCAGAAGAATCTAAACAATTGCTGCGTAAGGGAGCGAATCAATTAGAAATAGATGTCAAAAATTTATTTTATTATTTGCCTTGCAATTTCAAACGCAAAACTCAAAGCAACGAATTGCTACCAATATTCAAAGCAGGACAAGAACTTTATCAACTAGCTGCGGGAGAATCTGTAGCGAAAGTTCGCACCAATTGGCAAGGGATACAATTAAGCAACATCATCTATCGTCAAGACTATGAAGATGGAGATTTGCGGCTTTGGGGTAGCTTTGATGGTAAAACTTTGATGGAGAAATTGAAGATAGAAGAACCAGAATTTCTCAAAAAAATCAAAGTTCAATTTGAAATTGACCAAACACTACAATTTAACGTCTTGCTGTGTCGAGGAAATCCCCATTATTTAATTGATGTTCCTGGTATTGATGTGGGAATAGCAATCTTAGCGCACTTCCCTACTGCGGAAAGCTCAAAGTTATTTTCTGATGGAAAATTGAATTGGAATATTGCGATTGAACGTCCTAATAAAAAGCTGAATAATGGTGATATTGCTGTCAATGTTATCGAGTCAGCAACAGTCGATCAACCAGATGCTTATCATTTAGTATTTGTGGCAGAAAGCGATGATAGTAAATCTATTAAAGAATTTCGTTATGTACGCGATCGCCTGCAAGAAACAGCAACCGGCTTAATCAGTAAATCCTTACCTCCCTTTCCCCAAAATGGTCAGCACACCTTCTATGTTTATCAAACAGATGCCCAAACAAACAGCAAAAAATGGATAAGAATTGGCGCACTCAGCAAACCAGAATTAACAACAGATTATCCTTGCCAATATCATGTCACCCTTGATGACAAAGGCATTCTCCGGATGCACGCTGGTGAAGTACCTTACTGGACATCAACAAATGAAGAATGTCTCAAACAAGAAGGATGTGTTTTTCGCGCTGAACTAGAATTACAACCGAACGAAGTTGATAAAGAACGCGATCCATTTTGCGGCATTCATTAATAGGTAGGAGTGAGGAATTATGCAGCACTTACGCCGACTATTGTCAACAGAAAACTCAGAATTAGCCCGATTATTGCGGTTTAGTCTGTACGGACTAGAAGCATCTCTGAAAAAAGCTCAAGCAGAATTATCGCACGATCCAGGAGCGAAAATATGCGACGAAGTGCTGCAAGAAATTTCTCATCTTTTGCAACCTTCAACCGTCGCGCCTTTAAATAATATCACGTCCACAAATGAGTTAAAACTAACACGCCTCCGCGATGAATTTGATGCCGATAAAGAGCTAAGTTTATATTTAGGAAATTCCCCACTTCAAAGCCAGACTGACTCAGATTTGTGGAACGAAATTCAACGAAAGCTGTTAAGAATTCCTGAGGATATAGCTAGATATTGGCGTCAACATGCTTTGAATCTTGCTCAAGAAGCTGGTGCTATTGAGGATAATTCAAATTTATACCAACTTCCTTTTATCCGCGATGAAATTATTTACCCAGGACTCAGCGGTAGTGTCAATGTCCAAGGTTTACAGTTGTCTCAAAAAGAACTTTTAAATTATAAAATTACTTATGGACAAGAATCAAGTGACATGCATCTACTTGCATCTATGGTGATTTTGTTGATAAAACTTATCGACATTGAACCGAATTTACATCATGCTTTAAAAAGCGTTTTTAGCTTTGATGTTGTATCTTTGCATTCAAAACCAGAACAGCGTAACCAATATATTGAAGCTTTAAGCGATCGCTTTCAACGCATCCAAAAAGCCGAAGAAAATGCATATCCCTTATTAACTCTGCGTGCTTGGATTGATATCGACGAAGCAATACATTCCCTTATATTCGTTCCTCCAGCTGAACGCTATTCGTGGTGGGGAAAACTGCAACAAGAATCGCGACGCATCCTAAAAAAAGTTGCCGATAAAGCAAATAACGCAGGCTATGACGTGCGAATTCGCCAATTATCCGGACTTTACGCCGATATCTGTGCTTTTTCCAAAGATGACTTACAACTAGATTGCGGCGGTACACCCGGAGAAGTGTTAAGCTGTCTGCGGGTATATGCGCGAATCAATCAAGAAGATTGTTTAGGACGCGTCATCTTTCGCTCATTAAGGTAGTTTTCTCGCTTGCCTTAGAAGGTAATTTTCTCGCTTGCCTTAGATTGAAATCTAAGGCAAATAGCTAAAGCTCACTCAAGTGGGCTAAAATCCTTGACGATTGTTGAGACTTCCACAGCCTTAATGTTGGTAACGACAGCTTGTAGTTTGTAACGAAAGTTTAAGCATTAGTAACCACAGCCTTAAGGTTAGTAGCGAAAGTTTAAGCATTAGTAACCACAGCTTTAAGATTTTTTGCGATCGCCGCGAAGACATGAGCGCACTCGCACACCTGCTGATGTATTGCTGAACCAGAAAATTGGTTCTCTACATAAAAGGATTGCGAGTATCCAAGAACAACTGGAAAGATTGCCGACGCTGGAGGGAATTCGGACAGAAATAGCACGATTAGCAGTAGAGAATTATCCTGCATTACCAGGAAATGTAACTGTAACTGAAAATAAATGTAGAGCGATGTCTAACGACAAGCTGCTTCGCATCTACGCACTTGCCCAACAAATGCGAGGATGGTTTGAAACGTTGGGCTATCGGTTGGAAAAATATGAAATCTGGGCAGAAGAATATTTTGAATGGATAATCAACATCCCGGTACGTCGCAGTTATGACCGCATTCTTGTACGTGGTGTTGCTGGAGAAGTTAAACTGAGTGATGTCATGGCATTGCGCTCCTCAGTTGAAACGCAAAAAACTGATGAAGGATGGCTGGTGACTACCCGTCGGATTTCCCGCGCAGCACGGGATGAAGTCAAGAAAGAGGAAAATCATCGCCTTGATTGCTTTACATTTGACGAACTGATTGACCTGGATGCTGACTTTAGTGGCTATCTCGACTGGTTAGAAGCGGAAATCAAACGCCGAACAATTGATACCAAGTATGTGCCGCTTGCTTGTACAAAAGAAGAAATTGACCCTGTTAGCAAGCGACGAATCGGGGTGAGTCGATATGAAGAAGAGGACGGCTGGATTGATGGCTACATCGACTTGTGGCTTGATGACCCCGCCAAAGAGCATATTTCAATACCAATACCCCTTCCCCTCTCCTTTATAAGGGTACGGTGTACACACAAGTTGGAAAATCTAATTCACATTGGCTTTAATCTGGTAGGGTGCGTTGCGCGACAACACACCCTACTCAAGTGGGCTAAAATCCTTTCCTAGTAGTCTTTAGACGACTTTCGCTTTTAGCCAAGGATTTTAATCCTTGGCGATTGTTGAGACTTCCACTTTATTCTGCTTTCCCAATCATACCGCGATTGTGTGGTTCCAAAAGAGACGACATATCAGGACCAGCAGGAATAATACTACCAGGATTGAGCGGAAAAAGGTTGCCATAATAATCTTGCTTCACACTTTCCACATCGCAGGTGTCAGCAATACCTGGAAGCTGATACATATCACGTAAATAAGCTCCCAAATTATGATAATCTTGAATTCGCCGACGATTGCACTTAAACAAACCGTAATACGCACTATCAAAGCGGAATAATGTCGTAAATAAACGCACATCCGCTAATGTGACATTATCACCGCAAAGATATCGACTTGTTGAAAGTGCTGCGTCAATTTCATCCAAAGTGGCGAACAATTCATCACAAACTTGATTGTAAGCTTCTTGAGTTTGGGCAAAACCGCAACGATACACCCCGTTATTAACTGAGTGATAAATTTTCTCATTCCACCAATCAATCTTTTCTTTTAATTCCTCTGGGTAAAGATTTAACGTGGGATTTTTGGCAAAGTCGTTAAATTCAGAGTTCAGCATGACAATAATCTCTGCACTCTCATTATTAACGATAGTTTTCGTTTCTTTATCCCACAACACCGGAACTGTAGAGCGTCCGGTGTAATTTGGTGCCGCTAGCTCATACAATTGAGCAAGTGTGCGACAATTTTGTTCTTCTTGGTTGAACACCCAACCCCCTTCAATCGGTGAAGGAAAGACGATAGATACTGGTATTACATCTTCAAGTCCCTTAAGCGATCGCACTACCAAAGTTCGATGCGCCCAAGGACAACTCATGCCAACATAAAGATGATAGCGTCCTGTTGCTGGTGGGTACAAATTTCCGTCTTCTTTGCCAACAAAGTTTCTAAACTGACTGTTAGGACGAATATACTCTCCCGACTTATTGCGCGGTGCGAGTTTCGACATCATCATATGCCAAAGAGTCGTCCAGACAAACTTTCCCAGCTTAATAATCAGCTTCGGGGGGAGAGATTTCCCCTTTTTCTTATTTAAATTTTCCTCTTTCATGTCTATTAAACTGCTGATTTTACTTCTTTATTGTAGTAAGCACTTCAGTGCTTACTTTAAATCTTTCTTAAGCACTGAAGTGCTTACTACGAAAAAAGCCCGGATGCTTTTACGCAACCGGGCATAAATTAGGTTAAATTAACCTACTGTGCAAGGAAAGTAAAGTATCATCAATTAACCAGCAGAATTTTGCTCTAAGTTAACTTTGACGACTTTGTTCTTTTCTTGTTCGGTTTTCGGCAGTGTCAGATTCAAAATACCATCTTTGTATTCTGCCTTAACATTAGTATTTTGAATGCGAGCAGGTAAAGGAATTACGCGCTGGAATTTGCCATATTGGAATTCGGTCACAGTACGACCTTTGTCATCAGTTTTGGTTTCTGACTTGCGCTCACCGCTGATGTGAACTGCATTTTCTGTGACTTGCACATCCAAATCGTTCGCGTTCATTCCCGGAACTTCTACCTTCAAAAGAAGCGCGTCTGATGTTTCTTGCAACTCAGCAGCGGGAATGACTAATCCTTTTTCAAACACTGCGGAGGGCACTTTTGTATCTGCAAACATGCGGTTGATTTGACGTTCTAAGGTATTGAGTTCTTGCCAGGGGTTGTAACGAACTAACATATTACTTTTTGCCTTTTTGGTTGACGATTTAATTCATTGCTTTAATCTCATAGTATTAGTAAATAAAAGATGGCAAATTCGGTTTTTGTCACTTAATTAAGGATGATTACCGAATATAAATATCAGGCTAATAAAGGTGCGGAAAACTTCAAATTACTGGTTCGGTAAACGCGAAAAAAAAGTAGAGACGTTCGGTGTGGAACGTCTCTACGAATGTTTCTCCCCCAACTAATAGTTAGGGGAGTTGAAATTGCGATAACTTAGGCAAATCTTTCCTTAGATAGATGTTTCTCGGATATTTTTACTATAAATCCTGGTAATACACTTTATCAGACGGTGCCTGCGGATCTTTGCTAGCGAAGCCGCAATACGCTCCCGGATTGACTTTTCCATAATTTTTCAGGAAGTTGATGCAACTGGGGCGATCGCTAAATGTGGCTGCATAAACTACAAATGAACGTTTATCTGACAGATTTGGATAATCTGGTATCCAAAATACTCCTGGCTGACGATATCCTGCCATTTGTAAAGTCTTAATTTGCTCAACCGCAGTTTGCAGATTTGGAAAGCTAGAATCTGCGATGAAATGAAAATAATTAGGCAGATTGGCGCTGTTAATAATTGCGGATTCCGATGACGCTATTTGAGAATTTCTATTCGCTGATGGTAATGATGCTTCGCCAGCTTGTGGTTTTGTCAATAGCGAAGATGTCGCTTGTTTATATCCCTCTGGTTGAGGAGAATTTGTCAGCAAAAGACCAATAATTACAGATGCACCCATTACTACACCTGCAACTAAAATACTGCCGATAAAAATAGCGTTTTGTTTGCTGCTTTGAACCGCAGACTCGGAAGTAACAGGAATACTTTCCGAAGGCTGTTGAAAAAAAGTAGGTGTCTTTTGTGGAAGGGAATTTGTCGCATTCTGCAAAGCATTCAGCATTGCTTTTGCACTGGGAAACCGTTCCCTAACATCAAACCGAATTGCTTTATCTAATACCGCTGCCAAACTTGGACTGACAATTTGCCGATCCCAAATATTCTCGCCTGTATACGAGTCTGTTGCCAATTGTTCTGGCATTTTTCCCATCAGTAAATATATAGCTGTTAGTCCCAAACTATACAAGTCACTGGCAAAAACCGGACGTCCTGCTGCTTGTTCGTTTGGCATAAACCCTGGTGTACCGACGACGATGGAACTGGTAATATTACCTTCGGAATTTACCACTGTTGCCATCGTTTCTCGCACTGCGCCAAAATCAATTAAAACTGGTTTGCCATCGCTGGATCGCAGAATAATATTGTCTGGCTTAATATCGCGATGGATAATGCCTTTGCTATGCACATATTCCAGCACTTCTAACAGACTGATTAAAATTGAGCGTACCTCGCTTTCTCTCAGACACCCGCTTTGTTTGACTTTTTGACTCAGGGTTTCTCCGCTAACGCATTCTTGTACTAAGTAAAATTGATCGTCCTCTTGAAAGTATGCGTACAGCGTGGGAATTTGCTTGCTTACTCCTCCCAATTCTTCTAAAATGGCAGCTTCTCTTTGAAATCGTCTTTGTACTAAGTGGTGAATATGAGGGTTGTTGACAACAGGTTTGAGTTGTTTAATTACACAAGTTCTTCCCGAAGGCATTTGCGTATCTTCGGCTAAGAATGTTTCACAAAATCCACCAGTTCCAAGTATGCTGATAATCCGATAGCGATCGCTCAAAAATGTTTGTGTCATTAGTTTTTCTTGAAGGAAGGTTTGCTTAAAATTATTCAATATTGTTTAAAATGATACAATCTGTACTTTCTACTTCGGTTTTAATTAGATTTTTACTTGATTTTTTTTTGCCAATATTTATCCAACTTATAGCCTGACATCTTTGCTTCAATTACTATAGTATACCAATAGATAAACATCAGAAATGATAAAGTATAGAGAAATTCTTTCTCTTCTAATTTGTCTCTCAAAAGTCTGATAATTGTTTTTTAATTGACAACATGGAAAATGTTCAAAAAAAACAATAAAATGAAATAGTCGCTCTTGTATCGGGAATTGTCTGTGGCAAATTTTTCGCAAAAAGCGGCTGTGCAAAAATAAATCAATAAACACAAATATAAAGAAGGGTAAACGCCTGACTGGGGCAAAAAGAAGATCCTTGAGATGTATGCCCCAACTCAAGTTCCGCTTTCTGGACTGGGAGCAAGTCCTGTCGTCTTGAAGTGATTTGGCTGACAAAACATTTGGTGACAAAGTGCTATCTATGCCTGCGATGGGAAATTTTCGGAACTTGTTGTGCAGAAATCTGCTTGCTATTCTCTGGTGGAATTATATTTGTGTTTTGCTTGAGGTCAGAATTAGTTGAGACGCTCTAATAAATAATATCTACTATTGATGAAGCGGCAATTGTATTTATTTTACAAACCATTATAAAATAAAAATAAAAATTATGGAAGCCCAAGTTGCTGATTCCTAAAAAAAGTTCAAAAACCAAAAAAAAGTCAAATAAAACTTGATAAAATTATTTAGTTGAGGTTAATAATCATGCTGACGGCAGATGTAGCTATAAGTAGCAGCTACGACCCGCGTATTATATCGCTTTCGATAGCGATCGCCGTTTTAGCTGCATATACTGCTTTGGATTTGGCAGGACGGGTAACAGCAGCCATATCTTGGGCAAAAACCGCTTGGTTGATTGGTGGGGCAATTGTTATGGGCATCGGTATTTGGTCGATGCACTTTGTCGCCATGTTAGCATTAAGTCTACCGATACCGATGACATATGACATATTGACGGTGTTGCTGTCAATATTACCTGCGATTATTGCCTCAATTGGAGCGCTTTTTTTGGCGAGTCGCCCAACCTTGAGCTTGTGGCAATTGATTATGGGCGGTATCCTGATGGGTATTGGCATCGCCTCAATGCACTACATCGGCATGTCCGCAATGCGGATGGAAGCAAACACAACGTATAATTTCTTGCTGTTTACAGTTTCGATAGCGATCGCCATCAGCGCCTCAATTGTAGCGTTATCTGTCGCCTTTCAACTACGCACGCAAACCAGTACATCTGCACTGTTAGCCAGAATCTTCGGTGCGCTGATTATGGGATTGGCGATCGCCGGGATGCATTACACTGGAATGGCGGCAGTTCGCTTCACACCCACCAACCCCAAAGTAATTGCAACCGGGGCGATGAAGAATTCCCTCACCTGGTTAGCTGTTAGTATTGGCATTGCCACCTTTGTAATTTTAGGTTTCGCGTTGCTGACTTCATTTGTCGATCGGCGATTGACACAGCAAGTAAAGCTTTTAGAAAAGCAAGAAGCAGAAGCGAGACGTTCGCAACTATTTACAGAGATTACCTTGCAAATTAGGCGATCGCTCAAATCAGAAGATGTTCTTTACACCACCGTCAACGAAATTCGTCAAGCATTAAAATCAGACCGCGTAGTTATTTATCGCTTTTATCCTGACTGGAGTGGCACCATCGTTGCTGAATCGGTAGCAGACGGTTGGCTCAAAACCATCGGCAAAACAATCCATGAACCCTTTAGAGAAGATTATATTGCAATGTACGCAAGTGGTGAAGTTCGAGCCACCGACAACGTTAACCAAACAGGTTATACAAATTGCCACTGCCAGATTCTAGAAGACTTTCAAATCAAGGCGAATTTAGTTGCACCGATTATTATTAACAATCAGCTTATCAGCATTTTATGCGTTCACCAATGTTCTCAACCTCGGCACTGGCAAAAGTTTGAAATTGATTTAGTCAGACACCTAGCAATTCAAGTGGCGATCGCTTTAGAACAAGCGAGTCTTTTAAATGAGTTTCAGCAGTCGCAGAAAGTATTGCGGCTTCGCGATCGCGCCATTGCCGCCGCTAGCAATGCTATCATCATCACCGACCCGCGAGCGATCGACAATCCGATTATCTTTTGCAATCCGGCATTTGAAACCATCACAGGCTATTCACCCGAAGAAGCGGTTGGACGCAATTGCCGATTTTTGCAAGGACCCGATACCGACCCCGCAACTATTCAACAATTACGTCATGCAGTCCGCAACTTTTTAGAATGCCAGGTAGTAATTAAGAATTACCGCAAAGATAAAACACCATATTGGTCTGAATTAACGATTTCTCCAGTGCGAGATTCATTCGGACAAGTCATCAATTATATTGGGGTGCAAACTGACATTACCCGACGCAAGCAAGCAGAAGAAGAATTAAAGCTTAGTCAACAAGCAATGCATTGCCAACTTTTAGAACTACTCATCAACGTTAAAGAAGCATCGAAAGGCGATTTAACTGTGGGTGCAGAAAATCTCGCCGGTGAAGTGGGGGTAGTAGCTGATGTTTTTAATACGATTATTCACAACCTGCGGCAAATTGTCAATCAAGTAAAACTTGCTGCTTATCAAGTAAATCTTTCCCTTGATGAAAACTCAGGTGTGATTCAGCAATTGGCGAATCAAGCTTTGACACAAGCAGAAGAAATTAATTACACCTTAGAAGAGGTGAATAAAATCAATTTCTTTATTCAAACAGTAGCAGATGATGCCCGCCAACTATCAGAAATTGCCGACAAAACTTCACATACAGCAGCAACAACCCAAGCCGCAATCGATAATACTGTAGAAAGTATCTTTAATTTACAACAGACAGTAATAGAAAAAGTAAATAAAGTGAAGCGTCTGGGAGAATCTTCGCAAAAAATAGCCTTCATTGTCTCGTTAATTAAGCAAATCGCCTTGCAAACTAACTTGTTAGCCATCAACGCGAATATTGATACTGCGTGGGTGGGCAAAGAAGGTCGAGGCTTTACGATGGTGGCAGAACAAATTGGTCAATTAGCAGCCCAATGTGCAGAAGCAACGAAAGAAGTTCAACAAATGCTAGAGAACATGGAAATAGAAACTAGCGAAGTCGTCAAAACTATACAAATAGGAACTAGGGAAGTGCTAGAAAAAGCAAATACGATTAAAGATGCCAAGCATAACCTGGGGCAGATTTTAGAAGTATCTCGCCAAATTGATGATTTAGCAGAGTCGATTAAGAATGCAACCGGATCTCAAGCAGAAAATTCGAGTGCGATCGCATCCAGGATGCAACATCTTGCCGCAGCTTCAGAACACACTGCAAATTCATCTTACATGGTATCTAACTCTTTACAACAAACACAACAACTAACATTGCAATTAGAAGACTCTGTTAATGCATTCAAAACCGATGCATGAAAAAGAAGGGGGACAAGGGGGACAAGGGGGACAAGGGGGACAAGGGGGACAAGGGGGACAAGGGGAGAGAAATTTTGCCCAATGCCCATTGCCCAATGCCCATTGCCCAATGCCCAATGCCCAATGCCCATTGCCCAATGCCCAATGCCCATTGCCCAATGCCCAATGCCCAATGCCTGTAAAGTTATTGCCTTATACTTTGAGTGATTTGATTTTGCTGCGGTACTACCTTAATTTCCTGAGCAATAACCGCAGGTTTATTGATATACTTTTTATAGTATTGATCTTGCAAGTTCAAATTATACTCCCGCTCAATTTGGGGAATATTCAATCTGCGAACCGTACCCGTAACTTGAACTTCTATATCTCTGTCTGCGGGTAGATTAAAAGGCACACCCGAAGCATTCACAACTACAACCGGTTCGCTGTCGAATAATTGCTTATCTTTAACTGTGAAAGAAGCAGGACCGACTTTATCCAGCGCTTTACTTCTAACAGTCACAGTTCTATACATAAATTGGTCTGCGTTATAAGTAATTTCCGATGTATTAACCAATTTGGAAGCCGGAGTTGTTTCCGGTTGAGTAAAATTGCATCCCCTAAACATTGCTGCTAACAGTGATAAAGCAATCAGTACTCCTAAATCCCCAAATCCCCGTTTAGAATCGGTGTTAGTCTTAGTATCTTCAGCTTTACTCATGATGACAAAATTCCAAAAGTTTCTTCTTCAACTGTTAGACTATTAATTTAATTCGCCAAAATTGACAACACAAATTTACAGCAAAAGCTGTTTTTAACTAGTTTTATGTTAATTTTGTAATTAACTTAACTTTTATAATTAACTTTATCTTCTATCTAATGAGATAAAAGTCAAATTTTTGCCTTATGCCCTATGCCCTATGCCCTATGCCCTATGCCCTATGCCCTATGCCCTATGCCCTATGCCCAAAAATTTAGTATGAACAAAATTAATCGCGTAGCAATTGTAGGGGGAACACACGGAAATGAGTTCACAGGAGTATACCTGATTAAAAAGTTTGAGCAGAACTTAAACTTAGTAAAACGCCCTAGCTTTGAAACTCTGACATTATTGGGAAATCCCGAAGCTTTTAAAGAAAGCAGACGATATATTCATCAAGATTTAAATCGCAGCTTTTTCAGTCAAGATTTGCAGAATTCAACACTTACTGGTTATGAAGCAATGCGGGCAAAAGTTATTGAAAAAATGCTCGGACCCAAAGGCAAATCTCAGGTAGATGTAATTGTGGATTTGCACAGTACAACTTCAAATATGGGGTTGAGTATTCTTTTAGGCGATCTGCATCCATTTACTTTGCAATTGGCTGCTTATTTGACTTCAATTAATCCAGAGGTAAAAGTTTGTTATACGCCACTTGAGCAAGAAAGTACTTTACTTCATTCTCTGTGCGATTTTGGTTTTGCGATTGAAGTCGGTCCGGTGGCTCAAGCTGTGTTGAACGCAGAATTATTTCAAAAAACAGAGTCACTTGTTTACGCAGTTTTGGATTATTTAGAAAGAAGCAACCAAGGTATAATTGAAAATATAAATAGCCCCCTGACAGTTTATCGATATGCGGGGGTGATTGATTTTCCGAGAAACGATCGCGGGGAAATTAAAGCGATGATTCACCCGCAACTTCAGTTTCAAGATTATCAACCTCTTCATCCTGGCGATCCGATTTTTCTCACCTTTGATGGTCAGGCGATCGCCTACGCAGGTACATCAACCGTTTATCCAATTTTTATCAACGAAGCTGCATATTATGAGAAAGGCATTGCTATGTGTTTAACCGAGAAACAACAGCTGAAAAATTCATAATTATTAATTCATAATTCATAATTAAAAAGGAGGAAAATAATTCATAATTCATAAAATTGGTAATTTTATAAATTATGAATTATGAATTATAAATTAGTAATTATTGTTTTATGAGAAGGAGTCAGAAGTCAGAATTGGTGAATTCAGAATAACCCCATGAATTCATTGGTGGGGTTTCGATAAAGTAGGGGCACGGCAGTGCCGTGCCCCTACCCAGATGAATCTTTGTCTTGTGCGTTTAAATCCGGGGGATGCGCGACCATTATTCCTTTATCGGCGTGTCGGCGGACGTAGGGGCACGGCACTGCCGTGCCCCTACTCAACAGGCGTAACCGCCGCCACTAGTCGCACGATTGTGTTCATTCTGACTCCTTGGCGGAGCGTCTCCGGCTCCGCTCCTGGCTCCTGACTCCTGAATTCTTCTTTGGTAAATCTTTATTTCCAAATTGTACAGCCAAAAAAGCAACTGTTTATAATCATCAAAGTGCTATCTAGCCGGCTTTATCTGACAAGTGTGGATTCTGTGTGTCCGCAAATACTAGTATTTTTGCGTTTGATTAAGATATATAAATAAAAAATTTAAATTGTTAAATGTTTGGCAGCATAAATACTTATTAACCTTAGTATTCTTACCTCATGTGACTGATGGGGTTTTGCTTTATGCAATCAAATCAGCGTTGTCGAATCTTGGCTGTGGACGATACCCTAGCTAATTTGTTTTTATTGAAAAGTGCTTTAGAAGAAGAGGGTTACGACGTTGATACGGCTAATAATGGTAGTTTGGCTTTAGCTAAAATTGAAGCTTCACCACCTTCGATAGTGCTGCTGGATGTAATTATGCCTGGAATGAGCGGTGTAGAAGTAACCCGACATATCCGCGAGAATCCTTTATCAGCTAAGATTCCGATTTTGATAATTTCCGGTTCTGATGAAACTTGTGTGACAGAAGCATTAGATACAGGTGCAAATGACTTTATTCGTAAACCCGTTAAAGTTGATGAATTATTGGCAAAAATTAGGGAATTGTGCTGTTAAATCCATCGAAAATTATTGGCGTTGCTGATTTTAAATATGAATAGGACTTACGCACTTCCTTCGTCGTCACCATTGAATTTATGTAGGGGCAATTCATGTAGCCGAAGGCTTCCCGAAGGGTATTGCCCCTACAAGACTTTAGCAACGCCAAATTATTTGCTCAGGATCTCAGCTTCGACCCGTTTCCAAAAGTGAGTGTGCGTTCCAGCCGATTCATTATACGAGCAATTAATTCGGGTCCCTGGATTGGCTTACTCAGATAATCATCTGCACCCGCAGCAAATACCCGATTCACTGTTTCTGCATCTTTGTGAACAGATAAAAATAACACGGGTAACTGATTCCAGTGTAAATCGTTTCGCACGACTTGACATAACTCAATGCCACTTAATGGCATTTGCACATCTAAAATCAGCAAATCCGGGTTAAATGCGTTTAATATCTCCCAAAAGCTCGCGCAGTCATTTAGCAGGGTTAGCTCGAATCCCCAAGGCTCTAGTAAAGTGCGTAAAATGTCTAACATCTGGGGATCGTCGTCCACAACCATAATTTTTGCCTGAACAATGTCAGACCGCTGTAGCACCTGGATAACTGCTGCTATTACAGAGGCAGGATGTACAGGTTTGTGCAAAAAAATTTGTCCCCCCAGACGAGCTACTTTTAGTCGGTTGGCAAAGTCTTCAACTGCGGAAAATACCAGCACGGGTACATCCCAATTATTAGTCGTCAGTTCTGCTAATAGTTCTAAGCCACTTTCAATAGAGTTAGAAAAGCCCAAATCGAGTAATACCACATCCGGACAATTTTGGGCGATCGCTTCTCTAACTTCAGTTAATGTCGCAACCAAAGCTTGAATTCCCCAGATTGCAGCCTCATTTATTAATTGCTGACTTAGTTGCACATCCAAATCGACAATTAACAGGTGGGGTTGTTGCTTAATGTTAGCGAAGCGCTGCCTATGGCAGCGCTTCGCTCGAGCATCTGGGGCAATTGTCACCGATCGTTGCAATTCTTGCCGCAACGCTACAATCAATTGAGAAAGACGTTCAACTTCAGCTCGACTTTGTTTTACTCCAGCTCGAAAAATCTGTTCAATTTCACGACACAGACGCGACGCTTCAACCAAACCAAAGCTACCCAGCGATCCGATTAGCTGGTGAGCTGATGCTTGTGCTTGTTGTGCTTGTTCTTCAGTTAGCGTATTTGCAAGCAGCAGCGTTATATTTTGTTCTAAAATTGTGATGCGATCGCTATACTGGGGCTGAAATCGCTTCCAAATGTCAGCCAGCGCTGAGGATAATTGTGGTTGGTATCGCTCTACTACTGTCGCATCAACTTGTGTTGGTTGCAAGTCAAGCTTTGTCGCAGCAGAATGCTTAACTTGAGAATGCCCATTTTCCTTCAATTTCAGCCGATACCCCTGTCCGTAAACTGTCTCAATCAAATCATTTGCCCCTGCTTGCTTCAATTTCTGCCGTAAAGCTTTGATATGCGCTCTGACAGTATTCGCTAAAGGGATTTCTTCAGATGACCAGAGATAATCGAGCAAAGTTTCTTGACTAAATATCCGGTGACTGTTACGCATAAACTGTTCTAGTAAAGCATATTCCTTAGCAGTCAAACGCAAAATTTGTCCGTTGCAGGTAACTTTAGAACTAGTAGAATCAAGCCTGACATTTCCTGCTTCTATCACTGAAGAGAGAGCCGGACTTTTTTGCCGCACCAATGCACGTATTCGAGCTAATAACTCATTAGCTTCAAAAGGCTTAACAACATAATCATTAGCTCCAGCATCTAACCCAATAACTTTGCTAGTGCTACTGTCCAAAGCTGTCAAAAGCAGAATCGGCGTATCATTTTTTTCAGCGCGTAGCTGTCTGCAAAACATTAGACCATCCAGCTTTGGCAACATAATATCTAACAAAATTAAGTCATAAGCAAACATTTCCGCAAAAGATAGTCCAGTTTCACCATCATCAGCCAAATCGACTGTGTAATGCTGATGCGTCAAAATATTTTTTAACACTTCAGCAGCGGCTCGATCGTCCTCTACTAGCAAAATCTTCATTTAAAAATACTTATTTTTTTATTGCATCTGTCGGCAGATGTATATTGATTGAAAAGATTTATGACAAATCTAACTTTTGTTAAATATGTTGGTAGCGCTACTTTTTGATTTTAACTGCTGAGTTCACAAAATATTCACTTAACTTCTTTAAACTTACATTTAAAGTAAATAGTTCTTTCATACTATTTCTTTATGTTGTGCCTCATTTAAGACTCTAGTCCTACCCAAAATGCTCTGCTGCATAACTTTGCGCTTATGCTTAAAAAGATGGATTTAATGAGGTGTATAACCCCTCACCCCCCACGAGTCACGCTTCGTCAAAGTCTCCCCTCTACCAGCGCAAGTACAGGGGTTGGGGGTCAGGTAAATATACAAATTCTTGATTTTTAGCAGTGGGTTCGCGATGTCTGAGAGAAGCGGTCAACAAAAAGTTTTATTAAGAGCATCGTTACAAAAATCGGTATAAATAAGGAGAATTTAAGATGAAGGTAGAACAATTAGCCACAAACGCAGAACTATTTCACAAACGTTTAGCAGGTTTACAGGAAACTACCAAGGCATTGTCTTGGATATCTCCAGATTTGCTACCCCAAGCATTTAAGGAACTGATTGCGACCTCAAATATTTTACAGTTAGCAGCAGAAGAACTGTATCAGCAAAATGAAGAACTTATCAAAACACAATATTTACTAGAGGAGGAATGTCAAACCTATCAAGATTTATTTGAGTTAACATTAGACGCTTATTTAGTCACTAACAGCGAAGGCGTAATCAAAGAAGCTAACTCTGCTGCATGTGATTTGCTTGCATGTTCCAAACAGTTTCTGGTGGGCAAACCAATATTTAATTTTGTCTGTCTAGAAGAATGTCAACGCTTTTCTAGTGAAATCCGAATATCTCAATCAGAAAAAACCAGAGAATTAGTACCATTAAAGCAAAGCCAAAGCAATTCATCTTACGCTGCTTTCACAGTAGGTGTTGTCAGGAATAAACAGGGTAAGCCTCAAACGCTACACTGGCTCATGGGTGAGAAAACTGGGCATCAGCGAGTAGAATTAACACCTTTCAATTATAACTGCAATGACTACGATATCAGGCTAAATCGTCCCGTGCATAAATATTATAAAGGTGAAACTATTCCCCTTAACCCTTTAGTTATTTGCTACGTTCTTCAGGGTTCGGTGAAGCTAACTACATTTTGTGAAACAGGTGAAGAAGTAATGCTAGGGTTAGCAACTCCGGATATGGTTTTTGGCTCTAGCATAACTTCTTTAAATACTTATCAAGCAATAGCTTTGTCAGATGTTCAGTTAGTGACTATTTATGAAGCCGAAATAGATGCTAATCCGTTTTTGAGCTATGCACTTTTACCTAAAATCAAACAGCGACTGCGGCAGACAGAATCTTTCTTGTTTATTTTCGCCAAGCGAAGGGTAGAAGAGCGTTTGCAAGATTTCTTACTGCTTTTGAAACAGGAAATCGGTCAAACAGTCGCAAAGGGAACTCGCATTTCCATTCGCTTCACTCATGAAGAAATTGCTAGCGCTTGCTGCACTACTAGAGTAACAATTACACGATTAATGAGCAAGTTACAGCAACAAGGGTTTATGAGTTTCGACTCAAACAATCACATCATTATTAGGGATTAGGGAGTGGGGCATGGGGCATGGGGCAGGGGACAAGGAGACAAGGAGACAAGGAGACAAGGAGACAAGGAGACAAGGAGACAAGGAGACAAGGAAGAATTTATCCGATTCTCAATGCCCCATGCCCAATGCCCAATGCCCAATGCCCAATGCCCCATGCCCAATGCCCAATGCCCAATGCCCAATGCCCAATGCCCAATGCCCAATGCCCAATGCCCAATGCCCAATGCCCAATGCCCAATGCCCAATGCCCAATG
>NZ_JBPAOH010000110.1:0-26343 GCF_050875635.1 Tolypothrix sp. VBCCA 56010 | reverse complement strand
CTTCCTGCCAAGTGTAGGATTTGCTGTCCAGTATAAATACTAACTCCAACTGAATAGATAGTTGATGTTTGAATATATTTGACTATGCGAAAGGTAACTATATTAAAATAGCTCTACTCAACCTACCCTAAGATAAATCAGAAAAAACTAAAATCTTACTCCCAATTGCCCATTAAATCCGCGAACAGAATTATAACCCGCACCAACAAAAACATTGTCGGTAGCGCCTACCTGAACTCCTCCAGAAACGGCAACACCTTTATCTGCTGAATATAATCCAACTCCTACATAAGGTGAAATCACTGGCAAAGAAATGAATTTTAGTACATCTACACCAGTAGAACCGTCAGGACCAAATCCCAATTCAGCCCCTAGATTCAAAGCTCTCGCCCCTACAGAATAAGTTATATCACCTTCTTGGCTACCAACAGAAACCCACGGTTGGGGAACGATTTGAGCGGATGCTCGACCTGGGGTAACTAAAGCTAATAAACTGAACGATGTAATTAATGTTTTGACAATAACCGCTGTTTTCACGTTCTTCTCCTCCAATTACCTGCATTTAGGTCAACTTTTTGTCAAAATTACCACTAAATGCACGTTGGTCAATAAACCTGTACTGTGACGAATTTCACATCACTTGAGTGCCCAAAAAATTAATCTCTGTCACTATGCTCAGAGTCTGGGGTTTTAACTTCCAACTTGTCCCCCTGCTTCTTCACTGAAAAATCCTGCTCATTTTTGCTACTTTGAGCAAGTCCAGCCGCACCAGCGATCGCCGTTCCAGCAAGACCAAAACCAGCAGACGTTTTTGCATCACTAATGCCTGGTGAGAATAAAACAGCAACACCAATGATGGCTCCCACACTTGCAATAAACATAGGGGTCATAGCTCGAATTATTTCTGGGGTAAGATATTTCATGGAGATAAGTTATATAGTTGGTTTTACTCTTGAGGTAAATACCCACCAGAAAATTCCGATTCCAGAATCCGTAACCAATTTTTTTACCAACTGAGTAATAAAAACATCGCTACCGTCATAGAGACGTTCCGCGCAGAGGCGTCTCTACAGTATGTGTGATTTGCGCTCCCATGATATTATTCTGATATGTTAAAGCTGACAAGATAATCGTTCTTCATTTAATCGCAAAAAGTCATGTTTTTCGTAAAAACGACGTGCCGCACTGTTGTGTAAATGCACACTTGTATCAATTCGGCGAATATTTAATAGACGTAGTTCTTCTTTCAGAGAAGTAATTAGTGTGGAACCGACTTTTTGGTTTTGCATATTTGTTGTAACAAACACATCATCAAGTTTTGCCACAACTGCCCCTATAGAAGTAGAAATGGCAAAGCAAACTACGCAAACGCCTACAGGTTTTGTGTCATCATAAGCCAGCCAGATAAAGCCGATTTCTGGGTGTTGCAAAAACAGTTCTAGAGCGCTTTGTAAAGCATCATTACCACCATCACCGTAAGCGCCACTGCTGTCAAGATAGTATTCATCTTCGTTCAGGAATTCACTGAGTAAACCAAAAGCATCACTCAGTAATTCCTTTGTCATTCTCTGGCAAGAAATCATACTTATTTTAAAACTGCCGCGCCCATTCATCGCGCCAGCGTTCAACTACTACTTTAGTTTGAGTAAAAAATTCTACTGCGTGATTGCTTTGTCCGTGTAAGTCACCAAAAAAGCTTTCTTTCCAACCGCTAAACGGGAAAAATGCCATAGGTGCGGCAACACCAATGTTGATGCCGATATTACCAGCTTCTGCCTCATAGCGGAATTTACGAGCTGCTGCGCCACTGGTAGTAAATAAACAAGCCATGTTGCCGTATTGACCGCTATTAACTAAAGCGATCGCTTCCTCAATACTATTCAAGTGAATTAAACTCAGTACGGGACCAAAAATTTCTGTGCGGGCAATTTCACCAACTGGATCTACATTTTGCAGAATCGTTGGGCGAATAAAATTACCATTTTTATAGCCCGTAATCTGAGGACTGCGACCATCTACTAATAACTTTGCCCCTTGATTTGCTCCTTTTTCAATTAAACTTTCAATCCGCGTTTTGCTGCGGACATCAATCACCGGTCCCATTTCTACACCTTGGTCTAAACCATTACCGACAATCCGGTTTTTTGCAGTTTCGGCGATCGCGTCCGTAAATGTATGACGCGCTTCTCCCACTGTCACCGCAATTGAAGCAGCTAAACAACGTTGTCCCGCACAACCGAAAGCACTATCAGCCGCAATCCGGGTAGTCATTGCCATATCTGCATCCGGCAAGACTATAATCGGATTTTTCGCTCCCCCTTGACATTGGAGGCGTTTTCCATTAGCTGCCCCACGACTATAAATATATTTAGCGACTGGTGTTGAACCGACAAAACTAATTGCGCGAATTTTCGGATGATCTAAAATTGCATCTACAGCTTCCTTAGCACCGTTGATTAAATTAATTACACCTTTGGGCAAATTAGTTTGTTCTAAAAGCTGAAAGATTTTTTGCATAGTTAGCGGCACTTTTTCCGAAGGCTTGACAATGTAGGTATTCCCGCAGGCGATCGCATACGGCAAAAACCAAAATGGAATCATCCCCGGAAAATTGAAAGGACAAATTACCGCAGCAACTCCCAACGGTTGCCGAATCATCATTTCATCAATACCCTTTGCCACATCTTCTAAATTAGTTCCCTGCATCATCATCGGAATACCGCAAGCAACCTCTACATTTTCTATCGCACGTCGCATTTCACCTTTAGACTCAGCCAGCGTTTTACCGCATTCTAAAGTAATCGTCCGTGCCAAATCCTCAAAATGTTCTTCTAACAAATTCTTCAGTTTAAATAAATATTGCACCCGTTCCGACGGTGGAGTGCGTCGCCATGTAACAAATGCGGACGCTGCCGCATCAGCAGCTTGATTAACTTCAGATGCAGGTGACAAAGGGACTTTAGCCAAAATTTCTATCGTCGCTGGATTGATAACTTCTAAGTATTCTGTAGCAGTAGATGCACACCATTGACCATTAATGTAATTGTGTAAAGTGGGAATAGTATTCATGGAAAGAAAAATGTAGATGCAAGAATATAACTATTTTGCCTTTAACTTCACAGAATGAGCGTAAAAACTCTCCCAAACTCTCAACTTCTGTGTTCTCTGCGTTCTCTGCGATTCCTTTTCCCATAATTGTGCCTAAATCCTGAGTTTAATCAAACAGCGAATATTTCTCTTAAGTTATTCTATAAACATTAGTTTTGTTTAAATAATGAAAATTTCCACACCTGTATTACCGCCATTTCTGATATTAGATCAATTATTACAAAGCTGGTTAATCGAAGATATTGGGAGAGGCGATCGCACAACCCAAAGCCTTTTATCTGAGAATACAACAGAAGGACAAGCTAAATGGATCGCCAAAGCATCAGGAGTGATAGCCGGCTTACCAATCGCTGCCAGAGTCTTTCAACTTTTAAACCAAAAAGTCAGCTTTGTGGCTGTGGCATCTGAAGGACAACAGTGCGAACCTGGGGAAGTAATCGCACAAATGCAAGGTTCACTAGATGCATTATTAATGGGGGAAAGGGTTGCTCTCAACTTAGTTATGCGTCTGAGTGGTATCGCTACTCTAACTCGTAAATATACAGCGGAAATAGCCGATTTACCAGCCCAGTTAGTTGATACGCGCAAAACGACACCAGGCTTAAGGATTTTGGAAAAGTATGCAACTGCTGTAGGAGGTGCGATAAATCACCGCATGGGTTTGGATGATGCAGTGATGATTAAAGATAATCATATCGCGGCAGCGGGAGGAATTGCAGAAGCAATTAACCGCATCCGTTCTCAAATTCCATATCCTCTAACAATAGAAGTTGAGACAGAAAATTTAGACCAGGTGAAAGAAGCTTTACAGCATAAAGCTGATATTATTATGTTGGATAATATGTCTCTTGATTTGATGCGTGAGGCGGTGCAAATGATTCGCGACTTAGATAACCGCGTCAAAATTGAAGCTTCAGGTAATGTGACTTTGCAAACTCTTCGCCTTATAGCTCAGACGGGTGTAGATTATATTTCCAGTAGTGCGCCGATTACGCACTCAAAGTGGTTAGATTTGAGTATGAAAATTCAATAAGTCAAGCAGGTGCGATCGCTTTCTCTTAATTGCTGAGTGCGATCCGCCGCAAGGCGGCAGCGCTTCCGCAGAACGGACGCTTACGCGAACGCTATCGCGCAAATACTAACTTCTAAGGGGAGCAATTCACCCACACATCTTCAAAACTCGAAAAGTAATCGCTACAAATCATGAAAAATTAATTTAACTCGCGGCAAAACTTGTATATTTTCGTACTTGAGGATGGCGAAAACCAAGTACGATATCATTTTTAGGAACCCCTGCTGCTAATAAATCGTTAGCAATACCTTCTTCTGTGTCATCAAATTGAATCCAAATTTTGTCATCAATTAAATCTAGATGAATCGGTGTTGCGTGTAGATATTTATCATCACTCCAACCAATATCTAAAACTAAATAGCGTCCTCGCTCATCATCAAATAAAACTTGCGAATCATAGCTATCAGGTATACATGCACGATATTCTGCGTGTTCCTTGAGGATATTTTTTATTATTTGTTGATACTTTAATCGGGTATCCATTTGACTATCACCTCTGTTACATCATCAAATACAAGTAATTTAATAATTTTATTATTTAACAAAATCTGTCCTAACTCTATACTAAACACACTCTTAAAAATTGGTCGAGAAACAGCTAAGTATAAATCTCTCTCTTCACCTATCTCATTTAGGATTTGACGATATAAAACATACTGTCCCAAAGCTTGTTCTAAATCTTTGACATCCGACTCACCAACAAAGCTTTTGACTTCAACAACAATTTTTTCTGTTTCTTTCTCAGCACCAATTATACGTTCTGCTCCCAAGTCAGCCGATAAACGTTTATTACCTATTTGCAGAGGAAATGGATCGTGGGTAATTGTCCAGCCTGCTTTTTGCAAGGCACGTTTAACAGTATCGTGGTAAATATCGCGTCTGGGCATATAAGTTTCTAATAAAAATTTTGGGTAGAACGCAAGTCTTACACATTGTCAAGCCTCAAGATTTATATTGAGGAGTTGCGATCGCACCGCCGCACATAACTAACCAAATAATGTAATATTATACTACATAGTTATCTGGAAGTAGGAGTAAAGCTTACAATGCATCTGTAAGCCGAAACTCAAAACAAAAGCCAGATATTTGGCAGAACCGTAAATTAAACATGAACGCTACACAAGAACAACTTAAAGTTAAATTTCAACAAGCGATGGGAGCAGCTTTTGGCGCGGAATACGCCGAAATTGACCCAATTTTGGTATCTACAAATAATCCTAAGTTTGGTGATTATCAAGCAAATGTATCCTTATCCTTAGCGAAAAAGCTAGGACAGCAACCAAGAGCGATCGCTTCCGCTATCCTTGACAAATTGGATGTAAGTGATATCTGCGAACCTCCAGAAATTGCCGGTCCTGGCTTTATTAACCTAAAACTGAAAACAACCTACTTAGAAGCGCAACTCAACGCGATTCAGACCGATCCTCGGTTGGGGATAGCACCCACCAAAAACCCAAAGCGGGTAATTGTCGATTATCCCAGTCCGAACATAGCCAAAGAAATGCATGTAGGGCATTTGCGTCCAGCAGTGATTGGAGATTGTATTTCCCGAATTTTAGAATTTGTCGGTGATGATGTACTGCGGATTAGTCATGTAGGAGACTGGGGAACTCCCTTTGGGATGCTTATTGCCTACTTGCAAACCGAATATCCAGAAGCACTGACAACCGATGAGACACTAGATTTAGGAGATTTGTCTTCATTTTACCGTCAGGCAAAAAAACGGTTTGATACCGATGAGGAGTTTAAGGAAGTTGCTCGACAAGCGGTGGTACAGTTACAAGCTGGTGATGAAAAAACTCTACTAGCATGGAAAATTGTCTGTCAACTATCTAGTAGAGCATACCAAGTAATTTACAATTTAATGGGGATTGCTCCCTTTATTGAGCGGGGTGAATCCTTCTATAATGCATTGTTGCCTGAAGTAGTAGAAGAGTTGGACAAACTGGGGCTGTTAGTAGAAAATCAAGGAGCCAAATGCGTTTTTCTCGAAGGTTTTACAAATAGGGATGGTGAACCTCTACCTTTAATTGTGCAAAAGTCGGATGGGGGTTATAATTACGCAGCTACGGATTTAGCCGCAATTCGTTATCGGGTTAAGGTAGATAAAGCTCAACGGGTGATTTATCCAGTTGGTGCAGAACAGACTAATCATTTTGCCCAGATTTTTCAAGTGGGACGGCGAGCTGGTTGGATTACAGATAATATAGAGTTTGTTCATGCACCCTTTGGTTTGGTGTTGGGTGAAGATGGTCAGAAGTTGAAAACTCGGTCTGGGGATGCGGTACGATTGCAGGATTTGTTGGATGGTGCGATCGCTCATGCCCGTGCTGACCTAGAAAAAAGATTACAAGAAGACAAGCGTGAAGAAACTGAAGAGTTTATTAACAAAGTTGCTGAAGTAGTTGGTGTCAGTGCGGTTAAATATGCCGATCTCAGTCAAAACCGCACCAGCAGCTACATCTTTAGTTATGATAAAGTGCTGGCTCTCCAAGGTAATACAGCACCTTATATGTTGTATGCTTATGCGCGGATTCAGGGAATTAGCCGCAAGGGTGATATTAACTTTGAGCAGTTAGGAAATGCAAAAGTCCTGTTGCAGCATGAAACAGAGATAACGTTGGCGAAGCATATATTACAGTTGGATGAAGTTATAAGTGTGATCGAGCAAGATTTACTACCCAATCGTCTGTGTGAGTATTTGTTTCAACTAAGCCAGAAGTTCAATCTGTTTTACGATCGCGATCGTGGAGTTAGAGTGTTGGATGCAGAAGAACCGTTGCGGACATCTAGGTTAGTGCTATGCAATTTAACTGCTAAAACCCTGAAACTGGGACTTTCCTTGTTGGGAATTGAGGTATTGGAAAGGATGTAGATGTTCCAATGGCTTTAAGATTTCCTCACCTTAACCCAAGCTAAACTTGTAAATAGTCACTCTACCAAGTGGTAAGAATGAGATGAAGCAATCATTCTTGCCACTTACCAGATTAACCTTACCACTGAGGAGATTGGGTTATGCGATCGTGACGCAAAGACCTTTACAGTCATGATTCGTTTGATATTGAAACGATTTGCTTTCTTTGAAATTCAAGGCTTCATAATCAGGCACAAAAAGCCTCTTCACATTTGCAGTCAATAGTCAACAACCAAACGTTAAAACCCAATATTTAAGAATTATTAAATTTTAAGAAAGTTTAATTTTTAGTAAAAAATTGTAAGTTGTGTTAAAAAGTTGTTCGTTCGGACTTTAAGGCTGTGGTTGATCAAACTGTGCATTTGCAATCAAAAAACGGAAGTTATTCATTCTATACACTCGAAGATAGTAAAAACAATATAGAAGACCAGCGGGATCGATGTATGAAAGTAGAAGTCCAGCAAGAAGATTTACAGCTTTTGGCAACAATTTTGCAGGAACACTTACGTGCAGAAGTCTTATCTGGTGAACTTTTCCGGGTTAAGTGTGCTGTCAAAAATGACCAGCTAATGATTCTAACTGAACATCCCCTAAGTGTGACAACCCCTACCCAGCAAGTTTTCGCAGTACTAGAGGAAGCACTTAAATCGCTTCCAGGTTGCAGAAACCAACAAGTAGAAATTTTTCTCAGAATCGTCGGCGAGAAACTTCCTTACGCCAAGCATTCTTTGATAGTGGAAGTGGGGGGACTAGGGGGACAAGGGGGAGAAGGGGGACTAGGAGACAAGGGGACAAGGGGAGAAATTACTTTCTCATCTCCCTCGGAACCCTCGGAACCCTCATATTCTGTAACTTATTCTGCATCAACTGTGGAGGAGGAAGCGTTTGACCCGATGGCGGATGCTGAGGATTTGTCTTTTGTAACAACTTTAAAGCGATCACCTTCAATCAAACCGATTATAGTGGGTGCTATTTTGTCAGGAATTGCATTGTTAGGCACCGGTGCTTACTTGTTGACTCGTCCTTGTGTAATGTCTGAGTGTAAAGAGATACAAACAGCGGCTGATTTACAAAAATCATCCCAGCAATTAACGCGCAATGCTAGGTCACATGAAGAATTAGCAAAACTGCACGCGCAATTTGAAACAGCCAGCACCAACTTAAAAAACATTCCTGCTTGGTCGCCACGACACCAAGAAGCAGAGCAACTTTCTACAAGTTTATCAGGGCAGTCAGAAAAAATTAAGTTGGTTCTCAAAGCTTTGCAATCAGCATCAATAGCCGAGTTAGAAACTCAAACTCCGGTAAATAATATACGAGAACTACATAATAAACAACAACTTTGGCGACAGGCGATCGCACCATTGGAAGGTATCAATCCTGAAAACGAACTTTATGGACTGGTGCAGCGCAAATTATCCTTGTATCGCTTGAGATTGCAAACTGTAAATCAGCAGTTACTTAATGAAGAAAAATGGTCTAAAAAATTAGCAGCAGCAAAATCTGTAGCCAAAGTAGCTGCACAGTGGGAAACTAAAGTTAAATCTCTTAAAGACTTGCAAAAAGTGCAGTCTACTTGGCAGGTAGTAGTTAATGCCTTGGTTATTATTCCCAAGACTAGCCCAGAATACGAAGAAGCGCAAAATCTCCTAGCTGATTATAGAGCGAAACTAGCAACCGCACGCGATCGCGCAACTATTGAACAATTAGCTGCCAAATCTTATCAACAAGCCATTAACACAGCCAACCAAGCTAAAGCATATCAGCAACAAAACCAATGGCAAGCAGCGCGGGCAAACTGGTATCAGGCTTTGAACACCGTCAAACAGATTCGGGCTGACAGCTTTTATTACTCACAAGCGCAACTTTTGATTGAACCTTATACAAATGCTTTTAAACAAGCAGAACAACAAGCCGAAATTGCGCTTAATTTGCAACAAACCCGGACAGAGTTGGCAAAAACTTGTTCGAGTCAAATTCGGATTTGCACCTTCGCCATAAACAACAAAGGAATTACCGTCAAAATCACGGCTGAGTATGAACAAGCACTGCAAAATAGTTTAGTTAACGCCAATCCTCAAGACCCAAGTTCTTTTGCTGGTATCACCAATCATCTGCAAGTATTGCAAGAAGCATTAAGTGCCATTAGTGAAAACGCTAACCTACCTTTAATCGTCTATGATGCCCAAGGTCAAGTAGTGCATACGCGATCGGCGCAAGGGTGAGGAGAGATGGGGAGACAAGGAGATGGGGAGACAAGGAGAGAATTGTCCCCTTGTCGCCTTGTCTCCTTGTCCCCTTGTCTCCCCCACTCCCCCTCACCTCACCAGCTGCGCGGTGGAGTTAAAAAACTGGCGACACAAACCGCGAGTAATTAAGAGAGTTGTCAGCAAGTTGGTGAAGGCGATCGCGAATATAATCAAAATTTCGTAGGATACAGCATCAAGGGGAGGTACTCCACCTAGCAACTGTCCGGTGGTGATTGGTGGTAGTGCGACCATACCGATAAGCGTCATCTGATTTAAAGTGGGAATTAATCCGGCTTTGATGGCGTCTTTGCGGTATTGAGTAATTGCCTGCATAGGTGTTGCCCCTAAGCTTAAGTGGGTTTCAATTTCTAGCTGGCTGGAGTTAATTGTACTAACAAGGCGTTCCCCGGCGATCGCTGCTGCATTCATGGCATTACCTAAGATTATCCCCCCCAAACAAACCAAATACTGCGGTTCATACCATCTGTCTGGTTGAATAATTAAGAAGTTGGTGTAAAACAGTGCGATCGAAGTGCTGATGAAAATTGCTCCCCAGACTAACGGCAAAACCTGGGGTATTTTCTGACTGATGCGATTTCGTGCGACAATCGCTGCTATCGTCAGCATTATTGCCAAAATCCCCAAGACTGCCCAAGGGTTATTAAAAGCAAAGATGAAGTCTAAAACGTATCCCAACACAAGTAGTTGTAGGATGGTTCTCCCAGTAGCGAGGGCTAGGTTTAATTCTAGTCCTAGTCTAGAAAGCGCAGATAAACCAATGGCGATCGCCATTAATCCTACAGCCATAACCAAATCAACCAAATCCAACTTGATCAAATCCTGCATGGATTTTCTACCTTTTGAAATTTTTTTTGCTCATTCGCCTACACACTTGGAACTTTAATTCAAGGTGTTGGATCTTGGTTGATATATATCACCCTTTATGCCTACGATTGGTAGCTTTACCAATTATAAACCTAAGTAAAAACCCTTACTTAGGCGGTTTCTGTTCGACAGCCTTTAATAGCTTTTCGATCAGCAATTCAAAAGCGCAAAAATCGACTGTCAAAGTGTTTCGTGCAGCGATTGGGAATTAGGGATTGGAGCAAAATTATGTCATCATTCATTTTTTACAGTCCAAGCGTCCCTAATCTTCAGTCACCAATATTCAAATTAAATGAAAACTCATGATCCAAAGCATAAATACTATCCCTGCCTTTGATAACAAGCAGCAATACAGCACCATTGAAGCAGAAGTGAGTGCAGCTGTTTTAGAACTTTTGGCTTCTGGACGTTATATCGGCGGTTCTGTAGTTGCCAGCTTTGAGCAACAGTTTGCCGCTTATCATGGTGTGAGTCAATGTGTAAGTTGTAACTCTGGGACTGATGCACTCTACTTAGCCTTACGAGCCTTGGGAATTGGTTCGGGGGACGAAGTGATTACTACACCTTTTACTTTTATTGCGACATCAGAAGTTGTCAGCGCTGTCGGTGCAAAGCCAGTTTTCGTTGATATTGACGCGACTACCTATAATTTGGATTTGCAGCAAATAGCAGCGGCAATTACACCCAAAACGAAAGCAATTATCCCAGTTCATTTGTTTGGACAACCTGTGGATATGACTGCTTTGATGGATTTAGCCAAAGTTCACAATCTAATAGTAATTGAAGATTGCGCTCAATCTACAGGCGCAAGTTGGGCAGGGCAAAGAGTAGGAAGCATTGGACACATCGGTTGCTTTAGTTTCTACCCAACTAAAAATCTTGGTGGTTGCGGTGATGGGGGAGCGATAACAACTAATGATCCAGAAATTGCTGCCAAGCTGCGAGTATTAAAAGATCATGGTAGTAAAAATCGCTATATTCACGAGGAAATAGGTGTAAATAGTCGCTTGGATGCTTTACAAGCGGCTATTCTTCAGATTAAACTGCGTTATCTTGATAGTTGGAATAATCAGCGACGAGCGATCGCTCAACGTTACCATCAGTTACTCACATCAATTCCCGGTATCATCCCTCCTCAAGAATTAACTGGTGGTTCAGGCGTTTGGAATCAATACACAATTCTTGTACTATCTGAAGGGCGAAATGGTTCCAGCGCCAAACATCGCGACTGGGTTCGGGATCGGTTGCAATCTTTGGGTGTAAGTACAATGATTTACTATCCCCACCCCTTACATTTACAGCCAGTTTATCAAAGTCTGGGCTACAGGGCAGGACAATTGCCTGTTGCAGAACAAACCTGCAATGAGGTTTTATCTTTGCCCATGTTCCCAGAACTTTCACAACAACAGCAAGACCAAGTAATTTATGCGTTGAAGGATTGTTTGGCGTAAACGATAGGGCAGTGGGGAGTGGGGAGTGGTGAGTGGGGAGTGGGGAGTGGGGGACAAGAAGACAAGGGGACAAGGGGACAAAAAGGACAAGGAGACAAGGAGAACAATTCTTTCCCCCCATCCCCCCCTCTCCCCCTCCCCGACTCCCTACTCCCTACTCCCTACTCCCTACTTTGATCGCAGTCGCTAAAGCTTCTACCAAACCACGCACAGCAGCAATCATTGCTACTTCGCTGTTAAGTTGATTGATGGCGGAACCGACGCCAACACCAGCTGCACCGCTAGCGATCGCTAATGGTGCTGTGACGTTAGAAATGCCGGAAGCACACAATACTGGCACTGATACTACACGAGAAATTTCATAAGCTGCTGCCAAGGTGGGAGCAGCTTTTTCAATTAATCCTAGAGTTCCGGGGTGTGTGGGTTGGCTGCTAGTACCACCTTCGGTTTGGATGATGTCAGCACCTGCTTTCACCAATTCCTCAGCTAGCTGTACCTGTTTATCCAGTGTCAGGATGTGGGGAACGGTTACAGATAAGGTGATTTCTGGCAGCAAAGCGCGAGTTTGCCGAGTCAGGGCTAAAACTTCCTCAGCCTCAAAGCGGCGTCCTTGGGCATAGAAAGAATCAAAATTGCCGATTTCAATTAAATCAGCACCAGCAGCAACAGCTTGGACAAACTTTTCTGGTTCAACTGCCGAAACACAAATCGGTAAATTTGTCAAACTTTTAGCTAATTGAACCAAAGAGCGATCGCACGCGATATCAACAAAAGTAGCACCACCGAGATCGGCTGCTTTAACAATAGCGACTGTGCGATCGGCATCAAAGTTATTTAAGCCGCTGATAACTTTGAGGGCTTGGCGGTTAGCAAATGCACGTTGGAGAGAAGAATGCATTGTCATAGTTAGTCTTGCAAAGCTACGCAAATAACGATTATTCTACCGTTGTCTCGCTACTTCTTCGGGTGGGTGCTGCCCATTATTGGTGGATTTGTTGTGCAATAGTTCTGTAACGCTTCACCGAACAAGCCAAATTCTGATAGTTTTGTCGGCACCAGCACTTACCAGTGTCTTGTCATTTGGACTGAAAGCAACAGCATAAACCGCACTTTTATGCTTTTTTAAGGTATCTAGTAGCTCTCCAGTCACCAGCTTCCAGATTTTTACAGTTTTGTCATCGCTGCCGCTAGCAATTTTATCACCATCATGACTGAAAGCGATCGCATTCACATCAGCGGAATGGCTTTGAATAGTACGGATTTCCTGTCCTGTGTTCAAATTCCACACTTTGACGGTTTTGTCATCGCTAGCACTGGCAAACATGTCTCCACGGGAACTAATGGCAATAGCATTCACATCAGCTGAATGTGCTTGAATGGTGCGTATTAGCTGTCCTGTGTTCAAATTCCACATTTTAATGGTTTTGTCCTTACTGCCACTGATAAGAATTTGATTATCTGGGCTAATGGCAACTGACAAAACTTGTGCCGAATGCCCATTAAAGGTGCGTATTAACTGTAGAGTTTTCAGATTCCAGAGTTTGATGGTATGGTCGTAACTACCACTAGCTATAGTTTGACCATCCGGGCTGATGGCAACGGAATTAACAAAGTCCTTATGCCCATACAAGGTATTAATTAACTGTCCCGTCTTCAAATTCCAGATTTTGATAGTTTTGTCCTTACTGCCACTGACAATAATTTGACCATCCGGGCTGATAGCAACAGAATAAACAAAATCTGAATGTCCCTTAAAGGGGCGAATTTCTTTTTTATTATTCAGGTTCCAAGTTTTGATAGTCTTGTCATCACTACCACTGGCAAGGGTAATACCATCGCGGCTAAAAGCAAGGGAATTCACTTCACCTGAATGTCCAATCAAGGTTGGGTTATCCGACGATAGGTTATGCAAAATGACATATCCGCCTAATACCAACACTGAGATGAGTAGATATATTAGCCATTTCTTATTTCCTAATGGCGCGGGTGCTAGTGGTAACTGAAAATTAAACCGTGATTTCGGCGGCTGGGTAACAAATTGTGATACCTGATGTGATATTTGAGGTAATTGCAGAACTTCATCTGCTGACTGATAGCGGTTCTGAATATCTGTTTGTAAAAGCTTGTTAATTACCTGATAAAGTTTTTGGGACATCTGAGATTTACGGTGTTTACACCAGTTTTTTACCCAGCTATATCCCGAATTTATATACAAATCAAATGGGTTGATTTCTGTTAATAGATGAAAGCATGTAACTCCCAAACTAAATAAATCACTGGCTGGGTAAGCCTCACCACATTTCATTTGTTCTAAGGGGCTATACCCATGCGTACCAATCTGTGTACCCTGTTGTCCTTTGACTTCTGTTACTAGCTTGGAAGCGCCAAAATCAATCAATACCAATCGTCCATCGCTGTGACGACGGATAATATTATCTGGTTTAATATCTCGGTGAATTACCTGATGTTCATGGATAAATTTGAGAACGGGTAATAGTTCTTTTAATAAGTTCCAAATTTTTTCTTCACTAAAACATCCCTGTTCGTTTAACTCTTGTGTTAAAGTTTTTCCTTCAATAAATTCTTGAACTAAATATAGACAATTATTCTGATTAAAATAAGCGTGTAGTGTGGGAATTTGGGGATGATTTTTTCCTAGCTGTTGCAGCTGCCGCGCTTCATCTTCAAAAAGCTGCATTGACTTAAGCAAAGCACTCGTTCCTAATACTTTCGGTGCTAGCTGCTTGACGACACAATATTCTTTAAGTTTGTCTTCATCCTCTGCTAAAAAAGTTTTACCAAATCCTCCACTTCCTAGTGGACGGATGATGCGATAGCGGTTTTTGAGCAACGGTATTAATTTTGTCCCACAACTTTGGCAGAATACCGTCCCGTCAGGGTTGAGAGGCTTTGAGCATCTGGGATTGAGGCAGTAAGTCATTTTTGGGCACCAAGAGGAGGTTAGCGTCTGGGATCGGAGTACTCGAAATTGTATTTGTAGTTTGGGTAGGAAAGTCCACGCTACGAAATCTGGATAATTTGTTTTCTGAAAGACTCTAAATATTTATTGTTAGTATTTTTATCGGCAAAAAGCGCTAGAGATATAGTTATAATAAATACTTTTGAACAAATTGGGGAACGCCAAGTGCGATCGCTATTTGACTGCGATGCTAAATTTGTTACAGCATAAACGAGAGATGACTTTCAGCTTTTTACGATAAGTAAAAAATATTTAAAGAACATCAGCCGATACTCGCAATCTTCCTTAATAAAATTAGTTGTTGCTGTTTTGCCAGCAGTAATCGCTACATCTCGTAATGTTCATTACTTAAGATTGGATAACCGAATGGTGTACGATTGGGTACAGCAATCGTTGGCAGTCAGGCAAACACCAAGTAAGAAAATTTGCTTGCAGCCTCATTTGTACTGCGTCATTACCAGTAACGATTTAAAAAACAGATGAATCAGGAAATATCGAGAAGAAAGTTTGTCTTGCTAACCGGGGCAGGGGCTACGGCGCTTGCGCTTGGCAGTCCGCTTTTATCAAAGACAGCTTTATCCGCAGGAGCGCCCGATGCTCAAATGAAAGCGGTTTTAGATGAACTTGCCGCTTTTGAAGCACCGCCGATCGAGAAACAGTCACCCTTCAATGCTCGCAATAACCCAACTTTAGCAAGCGCAGTCATGGGATTACTTGCGAAACAGGGTAAACCTGCGGTGGAAATGGTTGGAGATGTGAGCCATCAGCTTATTCCAAGACCCGAAGGCGATATCCTTGCCCGCATCTACCGACCCAAGGGAAACGGTCCTTTTCCGGTACTGGTGTATTTCCACGGAGGCGGTTGGGTGATTGCTAACCTGGACACTTACGATGCCTCATGCCGTGCATTGACGAATGCGGCAAACTGCATCGTCGTATCTGTTGCATATCGACAAGCGCCAGAGTATAAGTTTCCAGCAGCCGTAGAAGATGCCTACGCTGCAACTCAATGGGTGTTGAGCAATACGGCGACTATCAAAGGCGATCCAAAGCGGGTGGCTGTTGGTGGGGAAAGTGCGGGTGGCAATCTGGCGGCGGTCACTTGCTTGATGGCACGCGATCGCAAGGGCAGAATGCCCGTGCATCAGATGCTCATCTACCCTGTTACGAATTACGCCTTTGACACGCCCTCTTATCGGGAAAACGCGAACGCCAAACCGCTCAACCAAGCCATGTTGAAATGGTTTTGGGGTTACTACCTGCGAAACGAGGCGGACGGACAGAACCCGTATGCCTCGCCTTTACGAGCAAACCTGCGTGGATTGCCTTCAGCAACGGTGATCACCGCAGAGATTGACCCGCTCCGCAGCGAAGGGCAAGCTTACGCGCAGCGACTTCGAGAGGCAGGTTGTTCGGTAAGGGCAACGAATTATCCTGGTGTCACGCATGAGTTCTTTGGCGCAGGAGCAGTAATCGATAAGGCAAAGCAAGCGGTGAATGAAGCAGCAGCTGAACTCCGTGCTAGATTTGCGGGTAAAACCGTTCAATAGAAAGCAGAGCAGTGATGCAACCGCCTCGGTCGGCAGTCAATCTGCTAATCGGGGCAATTTCGCTCTTTGCTCTACAGATATTTTTTCATACAGGTACGATCAAACCGATTGTTGATTTGATCCTCCGCTACACGGGTAACGAAAATTGATCAGAACAGAAAACCGGGTTAAGGCTGTGACGCTTGAATATAGAGGATTTTATATCTCTTGATCAACGCCGAAATTATAGCAAGGGACTGGGGACTAGGGACGCTTGGACTGGGTGAAAAGTCTTTTTGTGTCTAAGTTTTATCATCTGTCGATGTCCGCTCCCTATGTGACTACGGCTATAAAAATTAAAATAGTGTGTGATGGCAGAAACATAATATTCCAAACCTTAATCAAACTCTGGCGCCCACAAATCGGAAATCTGCACTTCCCAACCTGGAAGCAAATCGGGAACCGTCAGAACATCTTGATCGCCAAGTATCACCGCTTCTTGTCCAGAATAGTAAACCTCAACAATCCGCTCATCTGGGTTGATGAGAATTCCTACTTTAGTTCCCACCACGAGAAATTCTTGAATTTTTGCCCGAAGTTCCTCTAATTTATCGCTCGGTGACTTCACTTCAACCGTCAAATCCGGAGCTAATTGAGCAAAACTTTTGGGACTGCGACGCAAGCGTCCTGCTAAAACAAATGATGCATCCGGTGCGCGTAAGTCTGAATTTGGTAATCTAAAACCAGCGCTAGAAGCAGTTACTCGTCCGAGTTTACGCGGTCTAACCCAGTTGGCTAACTCGGAGATCATCGCCGCTGCAACTTCATCTGACTCATATCCTGATGGACTCATAACAATGATATTACCCTGGACTAGTTCCATGCGATAGTCGGGGTACTGTTGCTGCATTTTTTCTAAGTCTTCAAGCGTAAGGGACATAAAACCATTTACTTTGACATGCTGTGTATTTCTATTATGGAGACAACTACAAGAAGGAAAAAAGCGATCGCCTTTATGAATTCCCCACTGAAAACTTGTATTTATTCACACTGACCTACTTAGTTCCTCCATTTTATTAGCCAGTTCTACGTCCAGGTTACTGATGACATTACCTAGATCGTAGGTCATCAAATCAACTTGAACCAAGTTGTAAATGTTCAACCATATGGGGTGATGCCCTATTTTCTCGGTGTAGATAGCGACGCTAACCATCCAACCCATTGCTTCGGCAAAGGAACTAAACTTATACTCTTTGTGCAATTTGCCTTCTTTTACTGTCCAACCGGGCAGATTGGAGATTGCATTTTGTAGTTCTACTTCGTTTAGCTTGTATCCTGACATTAATTACTCTGCTCCTTATCTAAAATCTTCTCATAAAATAAAAATTTTCACAGTTAGATTTGTGGCAAACATATTTACTTGATTTTCATGTGAAAAACACTTCTGGATATTCCGGTTTTTTTATCTTCTTCATTTGCAATTTTTTCAACTATAAAGAATTCGGGAATTTTCTGAAAAAGTTCTAAATTTCCCAAATTGGAATAACTAAAAAATACTTCTCCTTTGGGGGCAAGGTATTTCGGAACTTGTTTGATAAAATTCAGGAATATCTGACCATCTAAATCGTTAGTTGCCACTTCTGCGATCGTCTCAATCTTTTTGTCTAAGAAAGGTATATTAAAAAGGATTACATCAAATAAGATATTAGGTAAAGACTCGAAGAGGTTGGAATGGTATATGTTTGGCTGCATGTAGTTTAAGAATGCATTAATCTGGGTGCAAAATACAGCATTTTCGTCTATGTCAGAAAGGTACAATTCTTCTACATATTCACTACAACATAGTCCAATAACACCTGTACCACACCCTAACTCTAGGAGCCGTCCTTTCTTGCTATTTAGGTGTTGAAATTTTTCCAGAATAGTTTTCAAGAAAAACAAGGTGCTGGATTCTGGTTCTGGATGATATATATTCGATAGGGCAATGATATTAAGTCCATTAATACTGTAAGTACCAATGCTAGACTGTTTAGATAGAAATTCGGAATGAAGTTCTTGGAATCCGGGTACTTGTAGATGCAGCTTGGTCACTTGGAAGGGTCATAAAAGTAAATTTATCAACAAATATACCACCTTATTGATAATGCGCCCAACGCCGAAAAAGATTATTCTGGGACGAGCGTGTATTTAGTTTAAGTTTGATAGCGATCGTATACGAGTCAGAATTCTCGCAAATCTGATTAGGTTAAGTCTTTTGATTATCTGACTTAAATCGACCAGCTATAAATTCTCGCTTGTGCAAATGCTTAGTATTGCGTCCTTCAACACGTTCGCGCCACATCCGAAAGCTGGATGGCTTCATTTCCTGACGCATGAGGGTAATAACCTGTTGTTCTTGCAAACCAAATTGTTTTTCAATTGCTTCAAATGGCGTTCTATCTTCCCATGCCATTTCGATAACTCTGTCAATCGTTTCTAAATCTAGTTCAGGTAGCTTCATTTGAGTTTGACACAGATATTATTATACATATTTGTGCTGATGTCTCTAAAAGTTTAATAAATATAAATGAAAATCGTCATCATCCACAAGGCGTGGAAAAAGCGCTATCAGATATAGGACTTAAGTAAGTGTCACATGTAGTGGGCAATGCGCGTGCCCATTATAAAAGCGCTCTTCTGGCTTACTACGAGAATAACTTTCAAAATAAGCAAAACGAACAACCAACGCCCTATATCATGAAAATATAAGAAAAAATATGAAGTCGCCAGACTTAAACGGCATAACATGGGCAGTATTTGGGAACTCGATTATTACTCCCGTCCGATTTTGGACGAGAACAACAAAAAGATTTGGGAGGTGTTAGTGTGCGAGAGTCCTTTGGATACGCGCACAAAAGCTGATTCTTTATTTCGCTATGCTCAGTATTGCCCCAGTACGCAGGTAAATTCCGGTTGGTTGCGAACTGCGTTGAAAGAAGCAATCAATCAAGCTGGAAAAGCACCGCTGAAAATCCGCTTCTTCCGGCGGCAAATGAACAATATGATAACTAAAGCTTGCCAAGATGTGGGCATTCCGGCTCTAGCTAGCCGTCGCACTTTGATGCTTAATCAATGGCTGCAACAGCGGATGGAACAGGTGTATCCTCAAGAACCTGGGTATCAAGAGGGAACTAATGTTTCGGTGCGTTTGGAAAGTCCTTTACCTCAACGTTTACCAGATGCTTTGGAAGGACAGCAATGGATGTTTGTTACCTTGCAAGGTGCGGATTTTGCGGAAATGCATGAGTGGGAAATCGGCTTTGGTGAATCTTTCCCGATAGAATTTGCGAATTTATCACCGTCAGCCCGGATTCCTGGTGTGTTAATCTTCTCACCAAGAGCGTTACCTTTAGCGGGTTGGATGTCTGGTTTGGAGTTGGCTTGGTTGAGACTTGACACAAGTAAAGCAACGAGATTAATTTTAGAAACTGGTGCGACTGAAAGCTGGATTTTGGCGAATATGAAAAATGACAATACTATAGCACAAGCCAAAGCTTTTGAAGAAGCAAAGCAAAAAGCTAACGGAGTTCACTTTATCGGGGTGCAGTCCGATGCAAGAGCCGAATCTTTTGCTGGTTTCTGGCTGTTGCAAGAGGTCAATTTGCCGTAAATTTAGTTAGGGAATTGGGCATAGGGCATTGGGCAATGGGCAATGGGCAATGGGCAATGGGCAATGGGCAATGGGCTTTTTGAAGAGGGGAAAAGGGTAAAGGGTAAAGGGGAGCCAGTCGCTTGGGGAGGCAGTGCGTTGCGGAGGTTCCCTCCTTTGAAGCACCTGCCGTCGGGGATGCCGACTTGGGCGAACTGGCGTGAAAGGGAAAGAATTATTACCAATGACGGCAGATGCTTCAACGGTCGTGTTCCTCCCTTCTCCTTCAAAGACGCTCCGCGAACGGGTTCGCCACTACGAATAGACCCAAACCGACACCGCCGAGTGGACTCACCGCAACGCACAGCCAAACCTATGCCCCATGCTTAATGCCCGATGCCCACTTGGACGATGCCCGATGCCCAATGCTCAATTCAAAAATCATCAAGGGTCATGGGTTCTGAAAATTTGTCACAAGATACACTAGCAGAACAGTTGTTGGAACTAGCTATCAAGTCGGGGGCAGAAGCGGCTGAGGTGTATCAGTCGCGATCGCTTTCTCGACCTGTGTTTTTTGAGGCAAATCGTCTAAAACAGCTAGAAACCAATCAAGCTGAAGGTACAGCACTGCGGTTGTGGCGGAATGGGTGTCCGGGACTAACAGTGGCTTACGGTTCTGTGGAAGCGCAAGCAATGGTGGAACGGGCGTTATCTTTAAGTCAACTGAATCAACCGGAACCTGTAGAATTAAATAGCAAGTCTCAACCTTCTTACCCAGACTTGGGAGAAGATGTGCCGATAGAGGTGTTGGTAAACTGGGGCAAACAAGCGATCGCTCTCATTCGCGATGCTTACCCAGATGTTCTCTGTACGGCTGAGTGGGAATGCGATGTGGAAACCACCAGACTTGTCAACACTAAAGGTTTAGATTGTTACTACACCGACACTACCCTTAATTCTTATGTAGAAGCTGAATGGGTACGCGGCGATGATTTTTTGAGTGTCGCCGATGGTCAAACTCAGCGGAATAATTTACATCCTGAGAAAGTAGCTAACCAAATTTTACAGCGGTTGATGTGGGCAAAAAAAAATGTTTCACCCCCTAACGGTCGCGTTCCAGTATTATTTACTTCTAAAACCGCTGATATGCTTTGGGGTACTGTACAAGCGGCTTTAAATGGTAAACGAGTGCTGGAAAAAACTTCTCCTTGGGCTGACCGGATTGGTAAACCAGTAATGGCACCAACTCTGACTTTATACCAAGACCCGGTTGCTGGACCTTACAGCTGTCCTTTTGATGATGAAGGTACACCGACGAGGCCTTTAGTATTTATCCAAAATGGAGTTTTGCAAAATTTTTACGGCGATCGCACTATCGGACATCAATTAGGTACAGGTAGCACTGGTAATGGTTTTCGCCCTGATTTAAGTAGCTATCCTACCCCTGGTTTATTTAATTTCTTAATCGAGCCTGGTTCAGCTTCGCTACAAGACTTGATTCAAAAGCTGGATAATGGTTTGATTGTAGATCAAATCTTGGGCGGTGGTAACGGCATTTCTGGCGACTTTTCGATCAATATTGATTTGGGCTACCGCGTTCAAAATGGTCAAGTAATTGGGCGGGTTAAAGATACTATGGTTGCAGGTAATGTCTATACTGCTCTTAAACAAGTGGTTTTACTTGGTGGCGATGCCGATTGGAATGGTTCTTGTTATACTCCGTCTTTGATAGTGGATGGACTTTCTACCACCGGGAGAAAAACTTGAAGGATTGGGGAATGGGGAATGGGTAATGGGTAATGGGGGAATGGGTAATGGGGAAAGGGGAAAAGCCCAATGCCCAATGCCCAATGCCCAATGCCCAATGCCCAATTACCAATGGGTGTTTTTTACTTTAAATCTTTAATTTTATGTCGCTTGCTGTTCTTAATCAGCGGTTTCGCCGTTTTTGGCAACCTAGAAGAGGTTTAGCGATCGCCGAAGCTTGTTTGATTGGTGTGGTCGCTGCTTTATCTGCTGTATTTCTAAAATTCGGATCGGGATGGTTAGGGACATGGCGAGTTCATACGTCCCACGTTTTTCCTGTGTGGTTCGTATTACCAGCAGTTGGTGTGACTTTTGGCTTTCTCGCTGGATTTTTAGTGGAAAGGTTTGCACCTGAGGCTTCTGGTAGTGGTATTCCTCAAGTTAAAGCTTCGCTTGCGAATGTTCCAATTAAGTTATCATGGCGCGTGGCAGGTGTCAAGTTCATTAGTGCAATTATTGCTTTAGGTTCGGGAATAACTTTAGGACGACAAGGACCCACCGTTCAATTAGGTGCGGGTTTGGCTGCGGGAATGAGTCGCTTGGTTCCCACTTCTCCAGATCATCGCCGACAAATGATTGCTGCGGGTGCGGGTGCGGGTTTGGCGGCGGCTTTCAATGCTCCCATTGCTGGTGTATTATTTATTGTCGAGGAGTTACTTCAAGATTTATCGGGAATGACTCTGGGAACCGCCATCATCGCTTCGTTTATTGGTGGGGTAATATCCAGGCTGTTGGGTGGTGGCAATTTGACGCTAAACTTGCAATCATCAAGTTATTCTAGCAGCTTCTCAATTCCAGAAATTCCCTTTTTTCTGCTGTTGGGAGTTCTAGCGGGGTTGCTAGGTGCTTTGTTTAATCGCGGTTTGATTGCAAGTATAAAATTTTATCGAGGTCTGCACATCAGCTTACCGTTGCGGGTGGCGTTAGCTGGTTTGGTTTCCGGAATTATCATGGCAATACTGCCAGCGTATTTCCGTGATAATACTGGCTTAAGAGAACAGATAATTACTGGCAATGCTAATGCTTCATGGGCAGCGATCGCCTTTGTAGCTCAGTTTATCTTAACTTTGATTGCATTTGGTTCCGGAGCGCCGGGAGGTATATTCGCACCCAGTCTCATCTTAGGTTCTACTTTAGGCTATTTAGTGGGTGTGGGCGAATCAAACCTTTTGGGTGGAGGTTCTCCCACAACTTATGCACTAGCGGGAATGGGAGGATTTTTTAGTGCGGTTTCCAAAGTACCAATTACAGCAATTGTGATTGTATTTGAGATGACTACAGATTTCAATCTGGTGCTACCTTTAATGATTGTTTCTGTAACATCTTACCTAGTTGCTGACAAAGTTGTACCAGGCTCGTTGTATGATAAACTTCTGTTTATAAATGGCATAACCATTAATAGACAAGCTTCTAGTGAAGGAATATTGACACAGTTAACTGCAAAACAAGTAATGCAGGAACGAGTAGAAACTCTAGAAGCAGAGACAACTTTAGAAGAAGCAATGCAGGCATTTGCCCGTTCTCATCATCGTGGTTTCCCGGTGGTAGAAGAAGGTAAGTTAGTCGGAATTGTCACCCAATCAGATTTACTCAAAATAGGCTCACGCAATCTAGCAAATGATATTCCTTTAAAAGAAATCATGACTAGCAGTCCGGTGACAGTATCACCCACCCATAACTTAAGTAATGTACTGTATTTACTAGACCGTTATAAAATCAGTCGCTTGCCGGTACTCCAAGGACGAAGGCTGATTGGGATTATTACCCGTGCAGATATAATTCGCGCTGAAGCAGATCATCTTAATTGTAAAAATGCATCCTCAGGACCGCAACCCGAACCTTCTTATATAGTTTATCAAACGCGATCGCCCTGCATTGGCAGAGGCAAATTATTAGTACCCATCGCTAATCCCGAAACAGCAGCGACATTATTAGAAATGGCTTTCTCAATTGCCCGCGATCGCCATTATGAAATAGAATGCATCCAAGTGATACTAGTATCCCGCCACAGTTCCCCATCAGAAACAACAGTCAGAACTGCAAAAAGTCGTCGCTTGCTCAGACAAGCCGAAGTCATGGCGAAAAAGTGGGAAATTCCCCTACATACACAAATTCGCGCTGCCCACGATGCAGCCCAAGCAATTTTAGAAACTATCAACGAACAACATATAGACATACTTTTAATGGGATGGAAAGGAAATACATCTACCCCAGGTAAGATTTTTGGTAATGTTGTCGATACCTTAATTAAGCAAGCTACCTGCGATTTGTTGCTGGTGAAGTTGGCTGCGAGTGTTGAGACTCCTTGGAGACAAAAAGACAAGGAGACAAGGAGACAAGGGGGACAAGGGGGACAAGGGGGACAACATAAAAAAATTTCTCCCTCATCTCCCCTATCTCCCCTATCTCCCTTATCTCCCTCATCTCCCCCTCCCCCTCTCCCCCACTCCCCCACTCCTCACTTCAACAGCTGGCTAGTACCGATGGCAGGTGGTCCGAATGCTTTATTGGCGATTAAATTGCTACCTGCGTTAGTCACATTGGGGAAAGATCCAAAAATTCGCCTCACACGGGTATTCAAACCATCTGAGTTAAAACCAGATATGACAATTTTAGAACAATCGATTCGTCAATTGATTCGTCGTCGCAAGTTATCTAGCACTGTTACCGCTGAACCTGTGAAAGCCGAATCGGTTTCGGAAGGAATAATTAACTTAGTAAAAACCGAACGTTATGATGTAGTGGTTTTAGGTGCTTCGCAAGAAGGATTGTTACAGCAAGCGGTTAAAGGCAATATTCCGGAAGCGATCGCATCCAATGTAGAGAGTACGGTGATTTTAGTCAGAGGTGCGATTAAAAGTTAACCTTTATCTACAAAGACGCAAAATAAACATATTTCATGTGATGATTAAAACATGAAAAATCAAATTATACCAATTGAAAAAATGATTGCGACAAATGGATTGTTGAAACGCTTGCATAGCAACAAATCTCAAAACCCAAATGGTATTAGCTATGCGATCGTACTCGGATTGGGTGCAATCTTATTCACTGGTAATTGCAGTTTCGCCAATGACGCACGACCTTTAATAGCTCAAAATACCACTAAAATTGATGAATTTACTAGCGTAGGTACTGAACCGTTTTGGAATGTAACTGTAAGCAAAAGCGGAATTGTCTACTCTTCGCCAAATGCAAAAAAGCAAACTTTTCCTTATGTTACACCAATCAAAGCCGCAGGGCGTACCGCAGACATAGTAAGAGTTTACCAATTGCAGGGTAAACCCAACAGTATGTTAATTATTAAGAAAGAAAGTACATGTAGCGATGGAATGTCTGACAAACAATATCCTTACTCAGCAACTTTCATCCTGAATAACACAGTTTTAGAAGGCTGCGCTGAAAAAAAATAAAAGTCACTTCGCGATCGCATCTAATGTAGAGAGTACGGTGATTTTAGTCAGAGGTGCGATTAAAAATTAGTAGAGACGACGATTTATCACGTCTTGATTTGTGAAAATGCGCGTGTCCAGATCCCCGACTTCTTTGAGAAGTCGGGGATCTAATTTTTCAGTGCGTTGGCGTAGCCTCTCCTACGGAGAATCGCTCTTTAGCTGTAGAAATCCTCAATTTTGATATCGGTGGGTTGAGTTCCTGCAACCTTCCTAACGCCAATTTTGCTCTCGTTTGGTGTTTTGTATATATATCGAATTCCATCTAGCTTTCCTGCTTCTCGGGCTTTGTTCCAGTCAGCATAGTTAACTTTGATAGTCACAGTTTGACCGCAGGAGTTGTAGTACATATCATTAGTAATTACACCTCCCGACCAGCCGTAGAAAGCAGCTTGATCTTCGTAAAATACTGGTATGGTCGTAGCTGCGCCAGTATTTAGCGTTTTCAAGCAGTCGCTTGCAGCAAGAGCTTGCCCCTGACCTAGCGATAGGGTCAAGGAGAGCATGATAAACAAGGCAATTATCATCTTTTTCATTGCACAAATCCTCTTGACTTAGGTTATTGAGAATAGTTCGATAAATCTCAGCCAGAATTTGACTTGGCTGCATTAACAGCACTTAACATCATGGTGTTGTTGTCAACAGCTTACTTGCTTTCGCTATCTGTAAAAACTCTCTCTCGGTAGAGACTAAATTCATCTCAATAATAGATGCAAAAATCTACTTACAGCAGATTGCAACTTGGTGAGGTACAGATTATTGTAAGGGCACAACATTGTTGTGCCCCTACCTGTGTACCTGATTTACCTGAAAAACGCTGTACTGTGTTAATAAACATACATCCTTTGCCAATTTGGTATTAGATGGGGCAAGCCGATGCATTAACAATGCGAGTCGATGTATTAACAATGCAAGCCGATGCATTAACAATGCAGGTCGATGCATTAACAATGCAGACCGATGCATTAACAATGCAAGCCGATGCATTAACAATGCAAGCCGATGCATTAACAATGCAGGTCGATGCATTAACAATGCGAGTCGATGCATTAACAATGCAGGTCGATGCATTATATCGTGTGCGGTTAAAGACTTATCATTTAGAGGATGTTTAAAAAGTCCTAAAATATACCAAAAACCCCGCTTCCATTCCTCTCCCCCTGTGGGGGAGAGGCTTTGAAACCCCCCTTCCCTACAAGGGAAGGGGGGCAGGGGGGTTAGGTTTGGGAGGTTTTGATGTTAATAATATAGCGGTTATTGGTTGAGTCC
>NZ_JBPAOH010000109.1:0-26361 GCF_050875635.1 Tolypothrix sp. VBCCA 56010 | reverse complement strand
AAACTCCGAGTTCGGAACACGAAACTTTAAGCTTTTAACTGGGAATGTCTTGTTCTACACTTAAACACCAATGCCCCATGCCCCATGCCCCATGCCCCATGCCCAATTCCCAAAAAAAGAAAATCTGCACAAAGGTAGATGTAAAAATAATTTAAGTAAGTAGCATGAAAAATAATGGCTATAACCGTTTGTAACGAAAGAAATACCGAACTGTCCCGCCTTAGATAGATGCAGTTAAACAAAGCTCAATGTTAAAAGGCAACCGCTTGCATCTGCATGATATACCTCTGACATTTTCACCCAAGGTTATTGGAAAAATTGCCAGTGCGATCGCACTTACTTGTGTGATAGGCTGGTTAATCGTTGAAGGTCAACGTCAAAAACAGTATGATGCGGCGTTTGCAGTGTCAATGTTTGCCATCATCGTTATTGTCAGTTTCGTCGTTTTGATTTGGCAAAATGCAGCGTTAATTGAACAGCTGAGTAAAGAACGCGATCGCGCAATCGAAGCGTTGAAACAAAACGAACAAAAATTGATGGGTTTCGTAGATGCTAACGTCATCGGCATTCTTTTTGGCGACATTTACGGGGGTATCCTACAGGCAAATGATGAATTTTTGCGGATTATCGGCTACACGCGAGAGGATTTAGCATCCGGAAGGATAGATTGGATTGACATCACACCCCCAGAATATCTGCATCTGGATGAAATTGCGATCGCCGAGGCAAAATTAACCGGTGCTTGTACCCCTTATGAAAAAGAATACATTCGTCCGGATAATAGCCGCGTTTCGGTTGTAATTGGTTTCACTTTGCTGGGAGAAAAACGCGAACAATCAGTAGCTTTTATTTTAGACTTGAGCGATCGCACTCTTGCAGAAGCCGCGTTACGTCGCAGCGAAGAAAGATTTCGCTTGGCTATTGATAATATCCCCGATGTGTTTGGTATATATGATGCCGAATTGCGATTGCAGTTTGTCAACGCTGCGGGTTTGCAACGCACTAATAAATCACTAGAAGAAATCAAAGGACGCACTGACGAGGAAATTTTTCCACCGTCCATTACAAACGCTTATTTACCAACTTTAAAAAAAGCACTTCAAACGCGCACCTTACAAACCGTAGAAGCCACAATAAATTTACCTGATTATGTCAGTACTACACTCATCAAATATGTGCCAATCCTTGATGATAAAGGTGAAATTTACCAGATTCTCGGCGTAACTGACGACATCACCGTTCGCAAGCGTGCCGAAGAAGTTCTGCAAAATCAGCAAAAATGGCTAGAAGATGCTGTAAACTTAATGCCAACACCTTTGCTGTTTATCGAACCAAAAACCGCACGGGTAACTTTCGCCAATCGCGCTGCTGACGAATTAGCTGGAGGTAAATTTCCTTTAGCTGAATGCGTGGAAGATTATTACACAACTTATTACAGCACAGATGCGGCAGGAAATCCGATTGAGAACGAACAAGCACCTGGGGTAAGAGTTGCTCGTGGCGAACGTCTCGATGGGGTAGAGTTGAACTGGCACACGCCTGAAGGAATCCGTTCTCTGCTAATATATGCAGATACTCTGCCCGCAATGCATGGTATTCCAGCTACCTGCGTTTTGACATTTCAAGACATCACCAACCTCAAAAGGGTAGAAAAAGCGCTTTCATTAGGTTATAAAAGGCTTCAGCTTTTATTTGGCACGGCAAGCGATTTACTATCGAGCCAAGAACCAGTAACATTGCTCGATGGCTTATTCCAAAAACTTGCCGAGCAAATTAGTTTAGATGCTTATTTTAACTATTTAGTTGAAGAAAACGAATTAGTCTTGCGGCTAGCTTCTTATAGTGGTATTTCTGAGGAACTTGCTAAAGATATTGAGTGGCTGGAGTTTGGGCAAGCGGTGTGGGGTACAGTTGCAATGGAACGACGTGCAATTGCTTTAGAGAATGTGCAACAATCAACGGATGTGAAAACAGAACTGATTCGCGCTGTTGGCATTACCGCGTATTATAGTTATCCGTTGATAGCGCGGGGACGAGTTTTAGGTACACTTTCCTTTGCCAGTCGCAGTAAAGATAGCTTTACCCAAAATGAAATTGGGATGATGCAAGCGGTTTGCGACCAGATAGCGATCGCAATCGAAAGAGCAAGCTTGATTGCTTCTTTGCAACAGCAAACAGAGCAACTTACAGAAGCAAATCGGATGAAAGATGAGTTTCTGGCAATATTATCGCATGAATTGCGATCGCCTCTCAACGCCATTCTCGGTTGGGCACAGATGCTACGTTCTTCACGCAAGCTTACCGAAACTCAAACCGCTAAAGCTTTAGAGACAATCGAGCGCAACGCTAGAGCACAAACACAACTAATTGAAGACTTGTTAGATATCTCGCGGATGATTAGAGGCAAATTGCGTCTTAACGTCCGCAGTTGCGATTTAGTGCCGATTATTGAATCTGCACTCGATTCTGTACGTCTAGCGGCTGATGCAAAAGAAATTCATATCGAAACTTCAATTAACCGAAATACTGAACCAATCCTCGGCGATTCTGGACGCTTGCAGCAAATTATTTGGAATCTACTATCGAACGCAATTAAGTTTACACCCCAAGGCGGGCGCGTGCAAGTCGGTTTGCAACGAATTAATTTACATGTGGAAATTACGGTAAGCGACACAGGCATTGGTATCAAACCGGAATTTATACCTTATGTTTTTGATCGCTTTCGTCAAGCAGATAGTTCCAGCACCAGATCCCACGGCGGATTAGGATTAGGCTTATCAATCGTCCGTCATTTAGTAGAACTACATGGTGGTACTGTTTATGTAGAAAGTGCTGGTGAAGGCAAAGGCACCAAATTCACTCTTATGCTGCCACTACTCAACGCCAAACTCGGACAAACAAACACACGGAACAACTCTTCTCCTCCCCCCCTCTCCCCCTCTCCCCCTCTCCCCCTCCCCTCCCTAAGAGGTGTCCGCGTGCTAGTGGTAGACGACGAAGTTGATATTCGTGACTTTATCACCACCGTCCTCGAACAGTGCGCTGCCGAAGTTCAGGCGGTTGCATCAGTGCAGGAAGCCCTAGAAATTATAGCACACTCTCAACCAGATGTTTTAATTAGCGATATCGGAATGCCAGAAGAAGACGGTTACTCATTGATTCGCAAAGTGCGATCGCAACCCCCAGACAAAGGCGGAAATATTCCCGCAGCAGCCCTGACAGCTTATGCTAGAGCAGAAGATAGAATGCGAGCCATACAATCCGGTTATCAGCTACATTTACCTAAACCTGTTGAGCCGGCTGAGTTAGCAACAGTAGTCGCAAGTCTTGTTAGACACACATAAAGAAAGTGAACTACCCCACCGCTAGTTTTGTAGAAGCAATTCATGAATTGCTTCTACGCTCATTCACGCCCAATTCAGCAACGCCAAAAATTGTAAATTAAAATATAATTTGTTAAGTTTCTTAACTAGTCCAAGCGTTTCTAGAACACCAATTCATTAATGCCAAAAACCCAGTTTATATTGCTATTTCGTTAATTATATCATGTCCTTAGTTGGGACACATTTTCTAGAGACGTTTTGATGGAACGTCTTTACAACTATTAATTCAACGGACATAATATTAAACGATAATAAATCGGGTTTTTTTGCCACGATGCATGAATACTGAAGATTTTAGATATTAGGCGATGAACTTGTCAAATGTTACTTGTTCCGTATGCCTAGGGTTGTGCAGATAACTCAGGGTGCATATTTTTATGCAAATCAAACTACTAAATAAATAGTATTTTGATTGAAGCATTTAATATGATAAGCATAACAAACACATTAGCACCAACAGCCGTTGAATCACCAGAGCTAAATAATGCTAATTTGAAAACAAAACAACTAGATTTTTTACAAAAAGTAATTGAAGGCTTACAAGATGGCATCTTAATCTTGACGGAGATAGGAGAAATCGTTCATGCTAACGCATCTGCGAGAAGCATTTGTAGTCAAATAAGTCAAGGCATTTCTCAGGCTAACTTTGTACCACCAGCAATTTGGCATCATTGCAAATCGTTAATTGATTGGAGTTTATTTCCCAACCAACACATCATTCTCTCTGATGAGATTGTGCTTAATAAGTTGAATATTTTTCGCTTGCGGGTAAGATGGCTAGATGTAGATCCGTTACAACGTCCTTGCTTGTTAGTGACAATCGAAAATAAATGTGAGACGTTAAAAAATGTAGCGATCGCTGAAGTCAAAAAATACGACTTAACACGACGAGAAGCTGAAATTTGGCTTCTTTATCGCTGCAACTACAGCTACAAAGAAATCGCCGGACAGCTTTATATTAGCCTGAATACGGTCAAGAAGCACATGAAAAACATTCACGCCAAGCGACAAGCAAATATTCACACCCAGAACTAAGGAAATTCGACAATCTGAATTGATTAGTGAAATGTAATTATTCACTGCTTTGTTAACAGTTTCACGAATCAATTAAGATTGATATATTTGCAATGCCAAAAAAAATAACTTCACACTTAACCCCTCTGCGCTTGTATGAGGGGTTTTGCCGCAATTGTAGGTAATGCAGCAAACATTAAATTAGATACTGATATATTTATATACAAATTTATTGTTATAAAAGCGATAATTACAATTAATTACAATCAAGTAATTTTTCATACAAACATATTGATCGCTAGTAGCGCTATGAGTGCGATCGCACTCTTAATCATCAATTGCCTTCAGTGGGGAACAAGTAGTTAATTAAAAAAGTCATTAATCATTATTTACTATTTAATAATAAATATTTTTCCCCTGAATAAATCCAGGGGTACTAGTATGTAATCAGATAATTTTTAATTGGAACTGAAAGATTTACTGAGAAAAATTAAGGTTTTTTTTGCAATTCAATTAGTGTATTGTAAACTTCATCTTTTAATTTTTGATTACTTTGTAAGTCTCTAGTAATCTTGTTAAAATTATCAATGCTGAGACCATTCTGTTCAACTATTTGTTGCGAGCTATTACAATAATTTACCGCAATATCTCGCGCCTTGTTTGGCAAACCGTTGAGGCTGTTGGGGTTGCTACAAACAATCTGGGGAACTTCCCCGCCACCAATAAGTTTTTTAATTCCCTCAAATGCTCGGCTTCGCTCTGGCTCCATCGCTAAGACAGCTTTAGCATAATTTCTAATTTCAGTTGGAGTTTGGGCATCAACTTGGTAACTGAAAGCAAAAGCGCTAGAAGCGAGACCCACAGCGGCTATAGCGCCAAATAAAAACGATTTTTCAAGCATTAGTTGCTTTCTCGATCCAAAAAAGAAATAGGAAATAATTTTCATATGCAGTCTGACACAGAAACACAGTAGGGATATCTTAAGAACTTTGAATTATTTTATAACTTAGAAGTTCCAAGAAAAGGATAATCTATTGTCAGCTTTATCGGTATAACTGACAAAGTTCGATAACTTTAGTTTGCAGTGTTGATATCTCGGAAGCTCCTTGCTTGAGACTAACTTCTAACTCTAATAGTACGGGTAAAGTAGAAATAAGTTGTGGTAAAGAAACAGACTTTATTTCTTGCTGTAAAAAGTAAATGCGCTTGGGATTGCCTATCTCAGCAGCTTGAGCGATCGCTTGTTGATTTCGCTCTCCACTTTCAATCATAATTTTTACCCACAACCATGTGCGAAATCGACTAATCAGTGTAGCCACTATCCGCAAACCAGGTTCAGAAGCATTCATCAAATCCGCTAAGGTTGTTAAAGCTTTTGCCGTATCTCCCATAATGATTGCATCCGCCAATTGAAAGCTGTTGTGTGTGGTGTTTCTGACTAGCCGAGCAACTATGTCAACCTCTAAAGGTTGATTGCTGCCTTCAGTATAAAGTCGTAACTTCTCCAACTCATTGTATAACAGACGTGTATCATTACCTACAGACTCAGCTAAAAGTTCCGCACATTTGGGACTCAGCTTCACACCAACGATTTCAGCCCCGCTGAGTACTGATTGGACGAGCAATTCCGTCTTCCAAGTTGGTATCAGCGGAAATTCTCGGAATTCTTTAGCATATTGTTTCAGTAATTTTGTCGATTTCAGGCGTTCATCTGGTTTATTGCGACTAGTGAGCAATAAAAATGAATCTTCCGGAATTACTGGCAGCGTTCTCTGTAATTCTGTTAATACATTCTCTGGGCAGTTCTGACTGATAGTAGTATTCATCAACCATACCAAGCGTCCGCCAGCCCCGAAAATTGGTGTCATAACTTGATTTAGCGCTATTATCGCCGCATCGGGTTGATCTGGGGAAATAGAAGTGTAGTTAAAACCGATCCAATTGGGATCGAGGATGCGATCGCGTAAAAGAGCGATCGCCTTTTCTATGGAAAAATCATCCTCACCCCAGTAAACGTAAACTGGCATAGAGCAACCTCAACTAAAAATATCATCGCTTCTAAGCGTGCTGTGAAAAGCTAAATACTTTTTAAATCACGATAAATTTCCCTAAAATCAATAAACGTGAGCGCGGGAGGCATTAAAGATTGGACGACAACTATCAAACTTACTTAAATCGGGTAGCAAGAATGACGCTGCCAGAAGCTTATAGATCCCAAATCCAGCATATCCAGGAATCATCTAAGTTTCAGCCGCATGTTGAGGGAGCTAGACTTGCTGTACCCTTTCCTGGGTATACGATAATTACCCCCCCGTGGGAGGATGAATCGGAAAACTCTGCTTTCTATACCAAATTACAAACTTACCAACACCAACTGTTGCAGCTGCCAAAAAACGGTAATTTGATTGTTCCCGTACCTTCTAGCAGCTTTCATCTAACTTTGGCAGATTTAATTTGGGACGATGCTTACCGCGATGCCTGCGAAAAAAATCCCGAATTTGAACAAGAGTTACGCTCTTGCATTGCCCAAATCTTTCAGCAATATCAACAATCCATCACAAAGGGAAATAATCTGATTTGCTGGCAGATGTTAGGACTAATTGTAATGCCAAGAGCTATAGGTGTTTGTTTAGTACCCCAGGATGAAAGCTGCTACGAGCAGATTATTAACTTTCGTAGGACAATTTATCAAAATCCCCAGCTAGTTGCTTTAGGCATTGAACAGCATTATCACTTTACAGCACACATTACATTAGGCTATTTTGGCGAGATATCGCCCGATTTAGACCGCACAAGCTTAAGTACAATGCTTTCTGAATTAAATCAACAATGGTTGGGAAATTCACCCGAATTTTTGATAAATCGTGCCGAATTGCGAAAGTTTGACGACATGACGCGCTATTATCGCCAACCAGACTCGCCGATTTTAGTTATTAGTCGGGGATAGTATTTAGAGACAAGGGGACAAGGGAGACAAGGGGACGAGGGAGACAAGGAGACAAGGAGACAAGGAGAATAATTTTTTCCCCCCTCCCCCCCTCTCCCCCTCTCCCCATCCCCCCATCCCCCCCTCTCCCCATTACCCATTACCCAGCTTTAGGAATTGCATACTCTAAAATATTTAAAACTCTTCCACTTAAATTTGTCTTCTTATATTCTCTAATAATTTTGCCACCAAGCTTTTCAGGAATTCGACGACTGGGAATATTTGCTTTATCAGCACAATAGACAAGATATTGAAAATCTAAGTTTTCCTCAGCCCATGTTTTCAGGGCGATGATAGTCTCTAATCCATAACCTTTGCCATGTGCTGATTTCTTCAACCAAATACCCAGTTCTGGCTGATTACTATTTATTTGGTGGATTCCCGTACAACCCAAAAAGTTGAAAGAATTATTCTTTAAAATAACAAGTACAAGATTTTCACCTTTTTTTATTTCGCTGAGTGAGTTATTAATAAAATCTTCTGTCTCGGAAATATGTTTCGGAGGTTTGGTATACATATAAGTAGTAATTTCTTGATTAAATTCTTGAAAAATATCCTCTTGATATTTCATAGATATAGTTTTTAATAATAAACGACTTGTAGATATTTCTAAGTCTAATAGTTCCATATTTTCTCTTTTTATTGCCTGATGTTATTGAGTTTACTAATCGATAAAATCATTTATACGCGAGTATAAGATGATGTAAATTTTACTTTAAAAAATTTCAGTATTGCATTTTACCAAATCATGCTAGACATTCATCGAATCTTCAAAAAGAAAAAGTCATCAATCAGCTAAAGTTTTGTTAAGATGCAAATGTTAGTAGTTTCTTAACGAAAAACATCAATCAGGATGTGAAGAAAGAAATAGCACTAACACGCATAGACTTCGGAAGATAAAGCAATGAACACCTACATTTTTTTTAACGACGCCCTCCAAATGCTTGTCAACGCTTACTTAGTATCAGCTGTACTGCTAATCGCAGCTTCTGGTATTGGGTTAGCAGTCATCGAAACGATTGAAAAATCAGGTCAACGCTAACCCCAACCTCAGTTGTAGACTTGTTTTCCACATCTTTTAGGTGCAGGTGTTCAATACTGAGAATTCTTGGGAACACTAAAAGCACTAAGGTCAAATGAGTTATTTAAATTACCTAATTATTACGTAAAGAACAGGTAACGACATCACTACTAAGACCTAAATGATGGAGCAAACTACAATGGGTTTAGTCAAGAAAATGTTTAGCGCACATACTCAAGTCCAAGAAGCATTCAGTCCAGCAGAAGCCTTTGCTGCTATTACTCTAGCGGCGATCGCCTCCGACGGTTATCTTTCTGAAGAACAAACAAGAGAGTTCACGGCTACTCTGTCTCGGATGAAGCTTTTCAGAAGTTATCCCAATGATGTAATGAACAGGCTGTTTGACAAACTCCTGGGAATTCTCCAGCGGGATGGTATCAATACTTTATTTGATACAGCTAAAGAATCTCTGCCCCCCGATTTACGGGAAGCGGCTTTTGCGGTAACGGCGGATATAATATTAGCCTCGGGTATCTTTACTGAAGAAGAAAATAGTTTTTTAAACGATTTATATCAAGCTTTAGGTATATCAAGGGACATTGCCATACAAGTTATGCAGGTGATGATGATAAAAAATCGGGGATAAAGATAGAAAATCATACCATTTTGGATTTTGGATTTTGGATTTTGCGAAAAGTTTGAGCGGAGGTTTCCTCCGTAGACGCTTTGCGGCAAGCCGCAGGCATCAAAGCTTTTAAAGACGGATTGTAAAGTTGTTGGTATGCAAGCGTTTCAACAATCCATTTGTCGCAATCATTTTTGAAAGTGGTATCAGTTATAACTTATAAACTAAGTGTGCCAAAGGAGCGATCGCTTCTTTGGCTTTGTTTTTGGCGTGGAGTGGGGGAGTGGGGAGACAAACAGACAAGGAGAAACAATTTGACCTAAGTGTTGATAGTTTAAAAATGTTTACCTCGGTAGTTTATATTTTCCTCCAAATAATTATAGGATTTAGAAGTTTTTGTCCTCACGCCACTTCCGGAAGGAGTATTTCTCTCCAGAAGTTAATAAACGTATCGTTTGGAATACAAAAGTAGTAATATGCCCTGTTCTGTGACCTTAACTCAACTGGTTGAAGTTCTTTCTGCCCAGCCTGTAAACTTATCTGAAGCTGCGTTAACACAATTGGGTAGCGCCATTCAAACGGATACCCGTTTTTTGCAACCGGGTGAAGTATTTGTGGCTTTACGAGGGGAAAAGTTTGATGGACACGAGTTTGTACCAATGGCGATCGCCAAAAATGCAATCGCGGCGATCGTTGATTTTGAATACGAAAATCCGGGATTTCCTGTCTTGCAGGTAAAAGATACCCTCAAAGCATATCAACAAATCGCTTCTTGGTGGCGCGATCGCTTTCAAATTCCTGTAATTGGGGTAACAGGTTCTGTAGGTAAAACTACCACCAAGGAACTGATCGCCGCTGTTTTAGGAACCCGTGGACGAGTTCACAAAACTTATGGAAATTACAATAATGAAATCGGTGTCCCAAAAACTCTTCTAGAACTAAGTTCAGAACATGATTATGCCGTGATTGAAATGGCGATGCGCGGTAAAGGACAAATCGCCGAACTGACAGAAATTGCCCGTCCAACGATTGCTGTAATTACCAATGTGGGAACGGCACATATTGAGTTACTCGGTTCCACGGAAGCGATCGCCGAAGCAAAATGTGAGTTATTAGCGCAAATGCCGTCATCTGGTGTAGCAATTCTCAATCACGATAATCCGTTATTAATGGCAACGGCAGCGAAATTTTGGCAAGGCGAAACTTTGACTTATGGCTTGTCTGGGGGCGATATCCACGGGCTTTTAATTGATAACCAAACTGTGAAAGTGGGGGAAATCCAACTTCCTTTACCTTTACCCGGTCGCCACAATGCAACTAATTTCATGGCAGCTTTGGCAGTGGCGCAGGTTGTAGGTATTGATTGGTCATGCTTGAAAGCGGGTGTTGTGGTTGATATGCCGTCCGGGCGATCGCAACGTTTTGCTTTGCCCAATGATGTGATAATATTAGATGAAACATACAATGCTGCACCAGAAGCTATGATGGCAGCACTGCAATTATTAGCAGATACACCCGGAAAGCGTAAAATTGCCGTATTGGGTGCAATGAAAGAATTAGGAGAGCGATCGCACTCCTTACACTCCTCAGTAGGAGAAATGGTGCGAAAGCTGAATTTAGACAGTTTGCTAGTCTTAGTTGACGGACAAGATGCAGAAGCGATCGCCCATTACGCCAAAGGTATTCCATCCGAGTGCTTTGCAACTCATGCCGATTTGCTTGCTCGATTGAAAGAGTTTGTCACAGAAGGCGATCGTTTACTTTTCAAAGCCGCACATTCCGTAGGTTTGGATCGCGTTGTCAATCAGTTTCGTGCCGAATTTAGTAATTGATACTAAGTACAAATTTGCGTAAAATCATAGCCTTTTAAACGCAGAGTTTTTTGGAATTTAATTGGTTACTTTCTTTGTGCAAAGCTGTACTTAGTTGCTGGTCAATGAGCCAATTCTGAACTGCTGTACCTAGCTGCGACTAAAGCGCGATCGCCTAATTTAAGCCTGACCCAACTTTTTCCCGTTGCTCAAATAACTTGACGAAGCCAAGATTCGCTTTCCATCCGCTTGGCGATAGGATGTTTTGTCGTTGATCCAGGCTTAGATGTATCACGATGCCATCCTTGCCAAGTTTGGGCAGCGAGTTGAGAAAACTCACCTCGCACTTGGAACCAGGTCGGATTATCTTCTCTACTCGATAGGCTACAGAGCAAATCTAAAACTTTCTCGGAGGTGTGGTTACTCATTGGATTCAATTTACCTTTGTTTAATTCAGTTAACTGATCTTCTTCCTTGAAGACCCTGCTAAGTCCTTCCTTAGTGCTGAAGTTGCCAAGCTTCTTTGAACACCTCGAAATATTGAAGAGGGCATCACAAATCCGACGGTTCAAGCCTAAATATACAGACCCCTTAAGTGCCTTTAAAAAACACTCTAAAGCATTGGTCGGGTCATTTTGAATTAAGAGCAAATATTCTCCATCAAGCAAAGAAATTTCTGAGAGAACTGCTTGGCAAAAATTATGACTGTGACCAACTGTTAAATCAGTTTTAGCAAGTTGATCGGCAAATTTGGATGCCTGTTTTGGCAAATTATCATCTCCAAGTCTGACCCAAACTCGTCCTGCTAAAGCTAGCCATCGAGACACTCGCTGAGTTAAACCAATACGTGATGCATAGTGGGCTGCTCTGAGAAAATATTCTGCGGCTTTTTCCAGCGTATTTCTCTCATCGCAAAGGTAGAACTCTATCCGCGCAACATTCCCATAAATTTCAGATAAAGCTTGATAAATATCCAAACCAGGATCTTTGTAACAAGATCCTGGTTTAATTGCATCTCTAATTTTACTGTCCCATGCTTCTAATCCAAGCCACTTGCTCCTCTTGCTGGATTCAAATAAATCTGGGTTATGCCCGCAGGAAAGCTCATATAAATAGACTTCTGACTGAATTAGAGCCTGGATAGGAACAAGTTCTTCTTTTACTTTCTCGTCTTCCTCAAGGACTTGTTTCATTTCTTGAATAAGCAATCGTGCGTTACTTATATTGCCTTGAGCATTGGATAGTCTTAGCTCTAATCGTTTTGCGAGAAAATAGCAGCGGTAGAAGTTGAGTCGATATGAAAAGTAAATCTTTTCCTTGGGAATTTTCTTCAATTCATCCCTAGCTGTATCAGCAATCCTCTTAATTTCGGCAGAATTGCACTCGTCACCAAGAAATTGAAATTTTTGAAAAGCTTTTCTTGCTTTAGTTAATTGCGTTCTCAACCCACAGAGAGCTTTAAATGCTGAATTGTAGATTTCTAAGTCGAGTTCATCAGTCCAGTTTTTATCTGCTAACCACGACTTTGCAGCAGAGACTATCGCTTGCAGAATACTGATCATTGAGTCCCGATCAACCCAAATCCCCTGATAATGTTGTTGATTTCCCAGAATTACCGTTGTTTCAACTAAAGAATCAATATTGCTATCCAGGCTTTTTGTTAATAGGGTGATTTTAGCTACCTCCTTAGTCAAGCCCATGTGTAGGCTACAAGCACCGATAGCATTCTCCACCATTGTGTTGCTAGAGGTATACATCCATTCAAGAAATTCGCTCTTTTTGTCATCATGGCTAAAGCTACAAGTTACTACAGCCATAATTACTGGACTAAGGGAGTCAAGAGACTGTACCTCTAGTTGCGTTGTTAAGCAGACACCTGGATTCTTCAGAGCGTACTCTGCCTGATTAGCAATCTTTACGTACTTATCGTATACCGAACTATATTCTGCTTCTTTACTAATAGACTGGGATAAAATTTGAAATTCTAACTTTTCAACTCTCAGATGAAGCTTGGCTGGATTTTTGGGCATTTGCTCTTTGATGGCAATGCTAAGGAACAGTCCAATCGCTTCTTGCTGGGTAAAATTTGTCTTACCTCCAGCTTTAAGTCTTTTCCAGGTTCGTTGTAGCTTCTCAGTTACTTCCAGTCTCAGTTTTAAGCCCAAGGTTGGGTAAGATTTTTGTAGGTTCTCAATCAAGTACTCTAGAAAATCATTCTTTTGATGCTCAGAATACTCCCCAAAAAGCTTTTTACTTGCAATTGCAATCTTATTACTGGCGATCGCTAAGAATTCTTGGGTTGTGGGCAGAAAATCTTCATAATCCAAAAACTCAAGCAATGCAACTACTTGAGCAACTTGAAAAAACCTTTCTCGGGTTACTCTAAGAATACTAGTGTTCTCTGGCAAGAAACCAGCAGACTCCAGTAGTTCGTCAGCTCCAATCTCTCCCAATAACTTTCGTAGTTCGTCAGGATTAGATTCTATTTCTTCTCTTGTTTTTTTACCCTCTGTTTTTGATTTATTTTTGGATATCCTACGGCTTTGAAGACTGTTGCACAGTTCGATCAAGCTTTTACGGTCAATCGGCAACCGTTGTTTCTTGTCTTTATTCAAAAAATTAATCACAACTGGTCGGCTAATACCCATCCCTTCTGAGAGTTCCACCTGCGTTGCTCCCATTTTGTCTAAGAAGAAGTGGAGCATGTCCCGTAGTTCTTCTTGATTTTCAGTGCTTTCTTTGTTCATAGCTTTTATTCTACGCATCGCCTACATGTAAATCATATTGACATTAAAATGCTACGCCTGTTAAGTTTTTGTGGTTGCTTATACAAAATTTTGCTAATCATAGCTTTTTTAAATAGCATACTTTACACAATCTTCAAAAATAATCGAATTATGTAGCATATGTTACAGTAACTCAAAAACAAAAAGTGTTTTTATAATTTACATGTACTTGATATTAACAGTGTATGAATAATTTATGCCTCCCAAAGTGGTAGAGCAAATTCTCGGCTCGTGCGAACAACAGATAGCTAGATTTCAACAAGCTAATAACACTGGACTGATAGAAATTCAATGCAGCCTTAGTCAAGGTCACTATAAAGTCGAGTGTCGCTGTGGAGATTTTCAAAATTTCCTGATTTCGCCAAAAGATTTAGCTGTCTGGAAAACGACTCCCCTGTCTAGACAGCGGGAAGACCTAAAAACCGTGGAACAGGTTCTAGCTAAACTCGATAGCGCATTGTTTGAGACGTTTTGTTTACAGCAAGGTTATGCGACTATTGTGATACGGCATCGTGGACACGACAGTCGATACGGGTTTGAGTTTTCGCCATCAATAATCCACGGAATAAAGCGTTGTTGATCTTAGAGGTGATGACAGCACAGCTCCACCTCATGAATTTTTGAAATGAATCTCGTGTGAGAGTGATTCTGAACAACTTAATAAATTTCTGCTAACACATCATCAAATCGATGGGAATAACCACGACGGATGCTGCTGAAGCTTCAGCTTCGCACATCCGTTTTTTGGTTTTTGATAACTAACAAAACAAATTAATCACTTGGAGAGGAAAAAATGAATCTATCAAACCACAAATTTAAGTATTTTGCCTATTTAGCTTTGCTAACCACCCTTTTAGCCGTGCTAGTAAAGTTTGACGGAACTGTTACTGTACAAGTTACGCCTTTAGGCTTACGAATGGAAGTGAACAATCATTCTGCGGAGTGTCTACTTGACCCGCAACTACCAAATATCCAGCGTAAGCTGCTTGACCAGGAATTAGCTTAATACAGGATTTCATAAGTTCGCAACAGTGTTACTCACTTGACTTTAGAAACGCTACGAACTTATAAAATGCTGTAAAAGCAAATTCAAAAGCAAAAGACTTCTCTAGAAAGCATTTCAGCCTGCTAGTTTTTAGATAAATCAACAGTTCAATAGCAATCAGTGCTGGTGCTTGAAAGCCTTTCTTCATAGGCTTTCTCAAATTACTTTGCCCTTGATATCAGCTCAATAGTTCTACTTCTTGTTCAAGGTGTGCAATTGAGTTTTTGTCAACTTCAGACAAATTTAATCACCTACAGTCCATATTGGAGTTCATTGCCATGACAACAAATCAGTATAGTCGTCTATTCAAATTGACTGTTAAGTTCCTCAAATATTTCTTGTTAGGAATATTTGGGTTGGCGATCGCCTACATTCTATCAATGAGTTTTGGGGCTTTGAATTTTGTCGCAGTGCTGCTGCCTTTTGCAGGAAATTGGTTTTCTAAGCTGGGAATTCTCCTGTTGTGTTTGATGACAACAACAATAATCATAGAATCCCTACGTTAAATTTGGCTGAGTGCGATCGCTCCCTTGCTAGACTTATAGAGGAAAAAGCGGGCGATCGCTTATCATTCCCAGACAAATTTATCTGTGATTCGATTTCCCTACCCAAAACTGCTGCAACGACTGAAAAAGTTTCACAAACTTTTCTTCCAACCAAAGCAACGCTGCATCAAGCCATGCTAAAATTTGCTCTAAAGGATGCTTTTCATACCCGATTGATGTTGCTTTAGTTTCTATCCAATCGGGTTTAGCCTCAATTTCAGTTGTTTGCAAACGCTGCTTTTGAGCAACTTCCCCTTTGCTACTTTGAACCTGGGAAATCTTCGATTCAGTTGATTTTATCGCAGCGACTTTTCCAGATGCTTTTTCAGTTATAGTTAAATCGGTAGTTGGTTTTTGCCGTTTTACCAATTTGGAAGCTGGTTTTTTGGGGATATTTTGGTAACTATTAAGCCAGTTTTGTAGATACCCTGGTGATTGATTGGCAGGTAAAGCCGGATTTGCTGTTTGTGCAACTTCTTCCTGAACCGATTCAAAATCGCCAAACAAATCATCCCAACTCAGCCAAGGATCTGCGACTAAATCTTGGTTTTGCGATTGACGGCTAACAGGTAAAGCTTGAGAAACATTACTTGCTGCTGGGGATGCGTCGAGTTTTTTACCAGTGCGTTGTCCAAAAAAGTAATTTACCGCAGCTTCGATTATTGCTTTAATTCGCAAGCGATCGCTTTGAATCTCTTCACCAGGAACTGTTAATTCTTTCCCGTAAAGAAATATGTTTAACTGAGTTTGGGCAACTTTAATAATTTCCCGGCTGCGTTGTTGTACAGCTAATGTAGCGCGAGACAGCGGAGTTAAAGCGTTTGATTCTAACTTCGCCACAGATGTATCAAGAAATGCTAGCACTTCCTCAGACTTAACTAAAGCTTGTGTTTCCGTTTGTTCGGGTAACGCAGGCGTTATAATACCATTACCTGTTAACTTTGTCAACAAGCGTTCAATTTCTGGTAAGACTTCTGTTTCTTGTTTTTCTGTAGCTAACCGCCAATAATGCCAGTAATCTGCAATTTCGCCAATAATTCTATCTTGTAATTTTTCTTGTTGCTGGCGTGTTAAAATGTCGAGAATTTCATTCTCGGCGGTGACGAGTACCAAATTGCGATTTTCTAACTGGCTGGCTATTCCCCGCACTGTAGGAGTGTCTGTAACTGTTGAAGAGTAAGTCAGACTGGATGTGTTGGGTTGATTTGGAAAAAATTTAAACTGCCAAAACGCCAAGAAGTTTTTACTTACATTCTCCTTGTCTCCCTGTCTCCCTGTCTCCTTGTCTTCTAACGCTTGTAACACTCGTTGAATTGGAGTATCAGCGGTTGGAGGAGTTTCTAGTTGAGAATGGATATTATTTGCTTCTAAATGTAGCCTGTTTTGCGGCGCTTGGGGGTGCAGTTGTTTACCGACAGATTCGACTGCTTGTTGCACCAATATAACTACTGAATAAAGCAGTGCTTGTAATGACCATTTTGTAGCGACTTGCAGATGGCGAAAAGTGCTATGCAAGCGATCGCCCAAACGCCGCGATTGCCGATGGACAAAGTTAAATAGTCTGCTTTGATAACGATTGGAGGAAGCAGAAGGCATAGTGATGAACTTTTATTGAGGGCTTTGTTATTTATTGGACTTGCGTCAAACAATAAAACGACAAGCTGTTAAATATAGTAATTGCCATCATCTTAGCGAAAATATGACCCCTCCTGTACTGTCCCATACTAAATTGATTGTCCAAGCAATTGAGGAATTGCGCTCTTGTTGTCAAGTAAATGTTCAGTCTACCTGGCTGTGTAGTGAAGCTGATTTGGCTGTTGCGGATATTACGGCATCTAATTTGTCTGTTTGGACACCTGTTGAGTTGAATGATAAAGGACATGTTGCTTGGGGTGGGGGGCGAAAAGTGTTATGGTTGGCGCAAAAGTTGATAGTTCCCCAGAATTTACAAGGCTATCCTTTGGCTGGTTTGTGTTTGCGGTTGGCGTTGACTTGGTGGGCGGATTCTGCTGAGGTTTATGTGAATGGTGAGTTGGCGGTTGAGGGTGATTTGTTTGATTGTTCGCCGAGGGTGTTACTTAGTCGTGAGGTGATGCCGGGGGAGGAGTTTGTTGTTGCTGTACGGTTGACAAGTCCGGGACATTGTGATGGGGCTTTGATGCGATCGCTTTTGGTGTATGAGTCTGATAATAATTTAGATCCGGGTTTTTTGGCTGATGAGTTTTCTGTGTTGTTGTATTTTTTGGAAAGGTTTGCGCCGGATAAGTTGGGTGTTTTGGCAAAGGTAACGAACCGCGAAGAAGCGAAGGACACGAAGGAAGAGGAGGGAGAGGTTGAAAGAAGGCTGTTTTGTCTTAGAGAAAACCTCATTCAATCCAAAATCGAGAATCTAAAATCTAAAATCTATTTGTTGGGTCATGCTCATTTGGATTTAGCATGGTTATGGCGGGTAAGTGAAACTTGGAGGGTGGCAGAAAGTACTTTTGAGTCGGTTTTGAGGTTGCAGTCGGATTTTCCGGAGTTGATTTTTTGTCATTCGACTCCAGCGCTTTATGCTTGGGTTGAAGAATATCGTCCTGATTTGTTTGCGAAGATTCGTCATGCTGTTGCGGCTGGACGTTGGGAGGTTTTGGGGGGGTTTTGGGTTGAACCGGAACTTAATTTGATTTCGGGTGAAGCGATCGCTCGTCAGTTACTATATGGTCAGCGCTATGTGTTGGAAAAGTTTGGCAAGGTTTCGACTATAGTTTGGGTTCCGGATAGTTTTGGTTTCTGTGCAACTTTACCGCAGTTTTTGGCTTTGGCTGGAATTGAATTTTTTGTAACTCAGAAGTTGCGCTGGAATGATACGACTAAGTTTGATTATGGCGCTTTTTGGTGGCGATCGCCTGATGGTAGTGAAGTGTTCAGTTACATGTCTGCGCTTATCGGCGAAGGCATCGACCCGATTAAAATGGCATCATATGCTTGTGAATGGCAAATTCAAACTAATTTAAAAGATTGTCTCTGGCTTCCCGGTGTCGGCGACCACGGCGGCGGTCCGACTCGTGATATGTTAGAAACTGCCCGACGCTTTTCAAAATCACCTTTCTTCCCCCAGTTAGAATTCACGACAGCAGAAAAGTATTTGCAGCAGATTAAGGAGACAGGGGGACAGGGGGACAGGGGGACAGGGGGATGGGGAGACAAGGAGACAGGAGGACAAGGAGACAAGGAGAATAATTCTTCTTTCCCCCCATCCCCCCCTCTCCCCCTCCCCCCCTCTCCCCCTCTCTTCTTCCCTACTTGGAATGACGAACTTTATCTAGAATTCCATCGCGGATGCTATACCACTCACGCTGATCAAAAACGTTGGAATCGCCGTTGTGAAGGTTTGTTGTACGAAGCTGAACTTTTTGCGGCTTTGGCGACAATCATCTGTAAAGCTACGTATCCGAAAGCGGAGATAGAAGCAGCTTGGAAAAAGGTGTTATTTAACCAGTTTCACGATATTTTGCCCGGTTCTTCGATTCCGGAAGTTTATACGGATGCACTTCCTACTTGGCAGGAAGTGGAAGAAGTTGGATCGAAGATATTGCAAAATTCATTGAGTGCGATCGCATCTCACATTACTCTACCTGAACCACCACACCCTGACTGTTTACCCATTTTCGTCTTTAACTCCCTTAATTGGCAGCGTTCTCAGGTAGTTGTTGTTGATTTACCTGATTCTTTCCCAGACGCTTGCGTATACAATTTAGCTGGTGTTGCTTTGCCTTGTCAACTTAGGGAACCGTCTGAGCTTATTTTCGTTGCTGGGGATATCCCCTCTCTTGGCTATCGCATTTTTTGGCTCTGTCCTGCTAACCCTAAAAATGGTCATAGCAGGGCACATCATGATGATAGCAAAACGGGTTTGCAAAAGCAAGAACATTTTTACCCAAAAAGATTGACTTTAGAAAATGAGTTTTTGAGAGTCATTGTTGATCAAGAAAATGGTGATTTATCGAGTATTTTTGACAAGGTTAATCATCGAGAAGTTCTTTCTCAAGCAGGTGGTAATCAATTGCAAGCTTTTCAAGATAGCGGACAATATTGGGATGCTTGGAATATCGATCCAAATTATGCCCAGCATCCTCTACCACCAACGCAGCTTAAATCTATTCAATGGTTAGAACAAGGTTTAGTCCAAAATCGCTTGCGGGTGGTGCGTCAAATAGGACAATCTGAATTTTGTCAAGATTATATCTTACAAGCTGGTTCACCCCTGCTCAAAATTGCCACCACTGTTAATTGGCAAGAAAGTCAAGTTTTGGTGAAAGCTGCTTTTCCTCTGAATGTGAAAGCTGATTTTGCTACCTTTGAAATTCCTTGTGGTGCAATTCGCCGCCCAACCAAACGCGAAACTCCAGCAGAACAAGCAAAATGGGAAGTTCCGGCTTTACGTTGGGCTGATTTAACTGAGGAACAAGATAAATGTATTTATGGTGTAAGTTTGCTGAACGATTGTAAATATGGTTATGATAGTCAACCGCAGCAATTACGCTTAACACTATTACGCAGTCCGAAATGGCCCGACCCAGAAGCTGACCGAGGCTTTCATGAATTTACTTATGCCTTGTATCCCCACGCTGGTAGTTGGGAATCTGCTCATACGGTAAGACGCGGGTATGAATTGAATACCCCATTGCAAGTTGTCTTAAACCCAGCCAGAAGTGCAAATTCAAAACTCAGCGCGGCTGAAAGCATGAGTTTCTTGAATTTATCAGCAAAGAATTTGATTTTAATGGCGTTTAAGCAAGGCGAAGATGACCAACAGTGGATTCTCCGGTGTTATGAATGCCACGGAGAAACCGCTGAGTTAACTTTGATAAGCGATTTGAAGTTAAGTTTGGCAGATTCAGTGGATTTATTGGAACGCTATTTGTCCACCGCTGAATCGTCATCTCATAGCATAAAGCCTTGGAAAATCTTGAGCTTCAAAGTTATTTCTGGACTTTGATGTGTTCGTAGTAAGCGCTGAAGCGCTGCTTTATGTACAGCGCTTCAGCGCCGACTACAATTAAGATTCTAATCTTCGTGGTCTTCAAAAGGATCGCTTAATTGCTTGCTTGGAGGACCAAAAGAAGTATAAATCGCTGCTATAGTGATGGCGATCACCCCAGCACATACAGAAATGATAAGAACTGTTGCGGGTTCCATAATCAAAAAATAAATTATGAGTGCTATTCTTATAGAATATTACAGAAGATTAAAAAAAGATGAGTGCAACTCTAATTTTAAGGTGAACTATGGCACAACGGACTAGGTTGGGAGATGTCCTCAGACCATTGAACTCTGAGTATGGTAAAGTAGCCCCTGGTTGGGGTACCACACCTGTGATGGCTGTTTTTATGCTGTTATTTTTCGTGTTTTTGCTGATTATTCTCCAAGTTTACAACTCCTCACTACTAATTCAGGATGTAAATGTAGATTGGCGGAGTTTAGGCAGCTAAGGAATGCGACATGACAAAGCTTGCACTACGCAAGCGATCGCACCCCCGGCTTGTCCGGGTTTTTTTATAATTGGTTATTAGTGGGCATTGGGCATTGGGCATTGGGCAATGGGCAATGAACATTGGTAATAAAAGATGCTTTCCATGCCCGATGCCCGATACCCGATGCCCCACTATCCACTTACGTTTAAAGGATGAAAAATCATGAATATATTTGGTATTGGTTTGCCAGAAATGGGTCTAATTATGGTAGTAGCGCTGTTAATCTTTGGACCCAAGAAGCTGCCAGAAATTGGTCGTAGTATGGGTAAGGCAATTCGCGGCTTTCAAGAAGCTTCTTCGGAGTTTCAAAATGAGTTTAAGCAGGAAGCTGAAAAATTACAAGAAGCTGTGAAAACTACTGCTGAACTTGAACCGAAGCAACTTGAAGCGTCTTCAACACAGAAGGATACTGCTAGTTCTTCACAACAAAGCTAAAGGCAAAATGACAGAAGCTGTGACGATGGTAATTCCCCAACTAATTGTCGGTTTGGGGAATCCGGAACCTAAGTACGATAAAACACGCCATAATATCGGCTTTGCTGCTGTGGATGCGCTATCTCGTTCTTGGAAGATTCCTTTGGCAGAAAATCGCAAGTTTCAGGGTGAATACGGCGAAGGAATTGCACCAAATAGAGAAAAAATCCGGTTGCTGAAGCCACTTACTTATATGAATCTCTCCGGACAGTCGATGCAAGCGGTGATAAGTTGGTACAAATTGCCGCCTGAGTCGGTGCTGGTGATTTATGATGATATGGATTTACCTTTAGGAAAAACTCGCTTGCGCTTATCTGGTTCCGCTGGGGGACATAATGGAATGAAAAGCGCGATCGCTCATCTTGGCACTCAAAACTTTCCCCGTGTGCGAATCGGCATTGGTAAACCGAAAAATGCTGCTAGTACAGATAATTCTGATAGTGTATCCCATGTGCTGGGGCGATTTTCTGCCAGCGAAACTAAATTGATGTCTGAGGTTCTCGAATTCGTGGTTGAGTGTGTAGAACTCACCCTAAAGCAAGGAGTAGAAAAGGCGATGAATCGCTGCAATAGCTATACTATCAGCAATTTGTGAATCTTGAGTTATTAATAGTAGGTTGAGCGCCATCCAACAAAAATTTTCAAGTGTTGGGTTTGTTCCTCAAACGCCAGTCACTTCAACGAAGGAAATTTTTCAGGGGGCGCTAATCCAACCTATATAACTATGACTTACTTTATTTAACCATATTTACATGCTTAAAATTTATTGTTGTACATCGCTCGGTTCAACGCACTCACACCCCTTTGAAGGGGTGCGATCGCGCTCTTTTTGTTTAAAAATGATTAAAAATGCGCTGTGGCTTGTTTAACAAAATGTTATCAAGCAACCCCAGCACAAAATAGGTTTATTTAAAACGGCGTTTGCGTCTAGCTGCTACTGCTTTACGTTTCCGCTTTTCTATGGGTGTTTCAAAGTGGCGATGATACTTGACATCGGCTAAGATTCCAGCTTTGGAAACCTGGCGTTTAAAGCGACGTAGAGCCGAATCTATGCCTTCGTTGTCTCCTAAAACCACTTGGGTCATTCTGACTAGTTCCTCATTATGAATAATTTCCATTGTAATAGTAGCCTCAATTTTATTGAAACTGCTTTTTTCATAATGATGATTAGACACAATTTATTGCGCCCAAGTCAGTTTTATGCACTTACTGGTAGTAAAATTACTACTCAGTTAGATATCAGTCTTTGTCGGATGTGGGAGAAAATCTACTTTAATCCTCAATTGGTGATTCTTCTCCACCGATTATGTCTTCTTTTATGATATCAGTCTCTTGGTCAAATGTTTCGATGGCAAGAGCCAGTTGATAAAGATGGCGACGGGGTAAGGATGTAACTTTTGCTAACTGACGGCTAGCTTGCGATCGCGATATTCCTTGACTGATAATCGCGATTAATTCTGCTTTTAGTTCGGCTTCTGTTAGTTGCGGTTTGTCGGGTGGAGTTCCTGCCACTACTAAGGTATACTCGCCAATTGGTTCGCGATTTTGATAATGGGCGATCGCTTCGCCAATTGTAAAGCGCAAAAATTCTTCATGTAACTTTGTTAACTCCCGCGCCAACACGATTTGGCGATTACTTCCGAAACTTTCTGCTAAATTTTGTAAAGTATCTTGCAATCGGTGCGGCGATTCGTAGAAAATCATAGTGCGAGATTCTGTCTGTAGAGATTCTAAATGTTCTTGCCGTTGTTGAGCTTTTGTCGGCAAAAAACCTTCAAAGACAAATCTATCTGTAGGCAACCCCGCTGCACTCAAAGCTGTAATTGCAGCACTAGCACCAGGAATTGGTACTACTGCTATCTTCGCGTCAATACAAGCTTTCACCAATTCATAGCCCGGATCGGAAATTAGGGGGATACCTGCATCTGTGACTAGAGCGATCGCTTTCTCATTCTTTAAATGCTCTAGTAATTCCGGGATGCGACTTTGACGATTATGCTCGTGGTAACTTACCTGGGGTGTCTTAACTTGAAAATGTTGTAACAGTTTACCAGTATGGCGGGTGTCTTCTGCCGCAATTATATCTACAGTTTGCAAAATTCGCACCGCCCGAAAAGTCATATCTTCCAGATTGCCAATTGGTGTCCCGACGATGTAAAGTGTTCCTGGTTTAGGATCGGTTTGCATTATTCATTTCTTTGGTTGATGGTTGATGGGCATTGGGCATTGGGCATGGGGCATTGGGCATGGGGCATTGGGCATGGGGCATTGGGCATTGGGTAAAATTCCTCTCCCCCTGCTTCCCCTGCTTCCCCTACCTCCCCTGCCCCCTTGTCCCCTTGTCCCCTTGTCGGGTGTTGGGTGTCAAAAAATATTAATTATTTGGGATTTGGGATTGCTATATTTCTGTCATAAGGTAATAAAGGTTCCAAATCTTTGCAAAAACTTGGCTTGCCTTTTTTGAAGTCATTAAGCTCGTATTTATAAAGCATCCCGTGTTTGGCAAAGACTAAATTACCCAAAAAATCCCAAGTTACCCAGTCTACATTAGAATCAAGCAGTTTAGGATACTCGTCTATAGTAAACTTAAAAGTGTATCCATGTGGAGCAAAATATCCTTGATAATACATTCTTAGTGTCGGATGTTTTTTAGTTGGTTGATAATACCAACCATCATCGCCAAGGCATTCTACAATATACTTTTTAGAATTCTCAACTTTTCTATCCTCCCCATAATTTTCTCCGCTTCTCTTCCAGCCATCGCGCTCTAAACGAGGATATAATACACCTAAATCTTCTCCCCCAAACTGAGAATTTAAGTTACCCAGTTTAAAAGGAATGCTTTTATTGGGTTCAGCCCACCTACCATTTAATAATAGTTCTTTTTCAGTTTTCCAATAACCACCTCCAAACCAAGTTCCACAGTTTTCTCCTTCGAGGTAGGTTTTCAACCAAGGTAACTGACAAACTCCATTCCAAGTGTTACCTTTTGCACCCATAGCTAAATAAACCATCCATTGTCCATCAAAAGAGATATCACATCTTTTTGGATATAATTTACCTTTAAACCAAGAACCGTATTCTAGGTTATCGTTTTGTGTATTCCAACGAATTATATGAAAAATTTTTGATGGCTTTCGTCGGATTACAGCAACATAGGGTGAACCTTTAGCTGGTAATAGATGTATTCTAGCTGGAATTTCCATCAACTTAAGTTTTCGATTTCCCCGATCGCTTAACTACTAACATTAACTAATGACTAATTGTGGCTTATTTGTCGGTTTAGTAACTTTGGATTTGATTTACCTTGCCGAGTCTGCCCCGAAGAATAATCAGAAAATTGTTGCTGCTGATTATACTGTAGCAGCAGGGGGACCTGCAACGAATGCGGCAGTTACTTTCGGTTATTTAGGTAATGATGCTACGGTGTTGGGAATGCTGGGTTCTCACCCGATGACGCAGTTAATAAAAGGGGATTTAGAAGCATTAAAAGTAGCGATCGCTGACCTTGACAACAACGCTATTGAGCCACCCCCCGTCTCTTCAATTATTGTCACGAAATCTACAGGCGATCGCGCTGTAGTTTCAATTAATGCTGTGAAAGCTCAAGCAAACCGCGAATCTATTCCACCAGATATTTTACAAAATGTCGATATTGTGCTGATAGATGGACATCAAATGAAAGTTGGTAAAGCGATCGCCCAAATTGCTAAATCTGAGAATATCCCAGTTGTAATTGATGGTGGTAGCTGGAAACCTGGTTTTGAGGAACTTTTACCTTTTGTAGATTACGCGATTTGTTCAGCTAATTTTTATCCTCCTGGTTGCCACACAAGTCAAGAAGTTTTTGCATATCTTAATAAAATTAATATTCCCTACATTGCCATTACCCACGGGGAAAAACCAATAGAATACCTCTGGGAAGGAAAAACTCAGACCATCGTTGTACCAAAGATTCAACCTCTTGATACACTAGGAGCCGGAGATATTTTTCACGGTGCTTTCTGTAATTATATTTTACGAGAAAGTTTTGCCGATGCACTTGCACAGGCGGCTAATATCGCTGCTTATTCATGTCAATTTTTTGGTACACGTCGCTGGATGAATTCACGTTAAGAATCGTGTATATTTACGTAATTATTTATAAAAGAGAAATAAATGAAAGACATACAAGAAATATTAGCGATCGCTTGTTCTGTTGGTTGGGGGGCGGCAGATATACTACAATCTTATTACCACGGAACTGCAAAAAACTTCGATTTAGAAGTGCAATATAAGCAAAATGAGCCTGTAACTGTTGCAGATGTAGCTGTGAGTCAATACATTTTAGAGAAGCTACAAGCGAGTTTGGGTAATGAAGATTTTGGTTATATTAGCGAAGAAACTTATAAAGTGCAAGCAGCACTGACTCAAGAATTAGTATGGATAATCGATCCTTTAGATGGTACGCGAGATTTTATCCAAAAAACTGGTGAATATGCGGTTCACATCGCTTTAGTGAAAGAAAAACGCCCAATTTTAGCAGTAGTAGCTGTGCCGGAAGCCGAAAAATTGTATTATGCAATAAAAGGTAGCGGTGCATTTGTAGAAACACGCCAACGTCAAAGTAAAAAAATACAGGTTTCATCACGCGAAAACATCCAAGATTTAACAATAGTTGTCAGTCGCAGTCACCGCAATGAAAGATTAGATTATTTGCTGCAAAAACTGCCTTTTGCTAATCAGAAAGCTGTTGGTAGTGTCGGTTGTAAAATCGCTACCATCGTTGAACAAAACGCAGATGTTTATATCTCCCTTTCGGGAAAATCTGCACCCAAAGATTGGGATATAGCTGCCCCAGAATTGATTCTCACAGAAGCTGGTGGAAAGTACACCCACTTCGACGGTACACCATTGCAATATAACACAGGTGATATTAATCAATGGGGTGGTTTGCTAGCAAGCAACGGTCAATTTCATGAAGAACTTTGCCAACAAGCTGAAACAATTTTAGCAGAATTTGATAAATTGAAAAACTGATTATTATAGCCAATTTGAAAATGCAACATCTCATTTATAGCAATTCTCGGTTACGTGAGGTACACCCGTAGGGGCACGGCAGTGCCGTGCCCCTACACGCGACGATATAATGTTGTACCGCATCTGAATGGGAACT
>NZ_JBPAOH010000108.1:0-26383 GCF_050875635.1 Tolypothrix sp. VBCCA 56010 | reverse complement strand
TCAGCAGCAAATTCGGCATCCGGTAGAACTCGTGCCCTTCCGTCAGCGGCTCCACTTCAAACACGTCCAGCGCCGCCCCCCGTATCCAGTTCTCGCGCAGCGCCTGCAGCAGCCCCGTTTCCGTAATCGCATTGCCTCGCCTCAGGTTGATGATCACCCCGCTCGGCTTCATCGCCGGGAGTTCCGTCTCGCCCACAATGCCTTTGGTATCCGGCGTCTGCGGCATCGCCAGCAATACGTAATCGCTCGCCGCCATCAATTCCAGCTTGCGCTCCATCCCCCAGATTTCATCGGCAATGCCATCGCCCGTGCTCTTTTCCGGCCGCCGCCGCAAAGCGATCACCTTCATGCCGAAAGCCTTCGCCCGCTTGGCTGATTCCTTGCCAATGTCCCCGTAGCCCAGGATCCCCAGCGTCTTGCCTTCCAGCATGTCCATGTCAAAGACATCCCACTTGCCTGCCGCCTGGCTGTTCAGCAGTCGCCGCACATGCTTGGCGAAAAACAACATCGACGCCACGGCATACTCGCCCAGCGACGGGCTGAACGCTCCCTTAGCGTTGGTCACCGGAATCGGGCTCTCGCGCAGCCGCGTCGCCATCAGGTGGTCCACCCCGGCGGACAACGAATGCAGCCACTGCAACTTCCCGGCCACCTCCACCGCCGCCTTGGTCACTACCGCGGAGGCGCCCACCCCCGTCAGAATCAGGTCCGCCTCCGGTGCCCACGCTGCCGCTTCGGCGGCATCGTGCGTCACCTGATAGTCCACCTCGCCGGCTATGCCGTCCAGCATCTTCAAGTAGCGCGCATCCTTAGCGGCAATCACCAACAGTTTCAGCTTTTGCATGGCTTTAAACCGTTAGGATATCCTCCTCACTTGCTACCCTGAAGTTGTGCCGGAAATTTGCAGTTGCGGAGCGCAACTGGTAGCGGACGCCCGCTTCTGTCATCGCTGCGGCCGGCCCGTCGGCGGCGAACAGGTGGACGAGACCCCCGTTGAAGCGCCTACCCTCGAAAGGTCCGCGGAAGAATCCCCTCTCCCTGAGCCCGCGCTTCAGGAAAACCCCGCCGAGATCAGCTTTGCGAATTCCAGCGCCGTCCGCATCGGCCTCTTCGTGGCCGCTCTCGCCATGCTCATCTTCGTGCCGCTCTCCCAAGCCGCCGGTTTGTCGATCCTCGGCGTCTTCGGCCTCACCATTGCCAGCGGCCTGCTTGCTGTTTTCCTATACCAGCGCCGCACCGGCGCGCAATTGAACACCCGGCAAGGCGCTCGCCTCGGCTGGATGACCGGCGTCTTCATGTTCGCCTTCTTCCTGGTCCGCTTCACCGTCAGCCTCATTCCGGCCCTGGAATCCGGAGAATTCGCGCGCATCCCCGACGAAGCACTTTCGGGCAAGCTCTCCGCCGGCGACCTCGAAAAGGTCAAGGAAGTCCTGTCCAACCCCTGGCTCTTTTCGCTCTCAATTCTCTTCTTTATGGCGATCTACTTCATCGGCGCCACCGTGCTCACCAGCTTGGGCGGCATCCTCGGCGCGCGCTTTCTCAGCCGCGATCCACGTCTTCAGCGCTAAGCCCGCCATCACCACCCACACCGCCCAACGCAACTCCCGCTCCAGCGTGAAGTAAGCGCTCAGCGCCAGCAACCCATACCCGGCGATCCCGCCCCACAGTCTTCCTTTGCTCATTCGCTTGCTCGCCTCACGGCATGTTGTACGAGAACCCGAACTGCAGGCGAATCACGTCGCCCTTGAATTCGCTCGGCAACGGCGGAAACGGATTCGACGCGCTGATCCCCGCCACCGCGGCGCGATCCAACGCCTCCGTGCCCGAAGGCCCGGTAATCACCAGCTTCGGTACCTTGCCGTCCTTGGAGATCGCAAACTGAATGATCGTTTTCCCCCGTCGCCCAAAGCGCGCGCTTTCGGGTATCACCGCAAACCAGTTCCGCTTCACAATCGCCAGCACCCGAATCATGTACGGCCGGAAGTCCACGCCCTGCGGGTCGCTCAACAATTCCAGGCTCGATCCAGGCGATTGATGGCGATCGCTTAATTTTTTCCTGTTAGGGATACTTGACTTATCGGACTGAGTTTGTATGAATATATGTAACAAAAAAGCGCCTCCAAGCCTGATTATTCCGTAAGTATTTAGTTTTGATAAACTGATTTGTAACATTTCGCAGCATTGACAAACCTACCCCCTCTTGGCGCACAATGATTCGGCTTGCTTTTGTAATCGGCAGTGCAGCTGTGTAAAATTACCCAGTTGTTGCCTAGGGAATTGAGTGTGTTGTTCAAAGGCTGGTAACAGCAAGCAACGTGTACAAAATTGATTAACCTGATAGGGGAAAATAGAAATGAACGCAACGGTTAGCATATTTACAGAAATTCCGGAAACGCTGCACGAATCCCTCAAAAGTTACTTAGAATCACATCCGGATTGGGATCAAAATCGAGTATTAACGGCGGCGCTGTCATTGTTTTTGCTGCAAAATGGAGAAAGCGATCGCCGTGCGGCTCGCGTATATCTGGAAACTTTATTTCACAATTGCTAAGTAAAAATGCGGTGCAAGCAATCGCCACAAACAGCTAAGATACAACACCTCTACATGCTCTTGGTGCTGTTAAGCAGGCTTTTTTAGTTAGAGTATAGTCAGATGGCGATCGCTTACCTTGGGCGCTCTGACTGCGGTTAACGCCTGCATTGCCACTGACGACCCTACCTCAAAAAAAGGAAAATGTTATATATAAAACTCTCAATCTTCCCTTAATTTCAAACAGAGAAAATTGAAGTTATTTATACAAAGTGCGATAGCATTTAGCAGTCGAAGCAAGTCAAATTTCCCTGACAATTGCTCGAATTGAAACTAAATCTACTTGGATGACAGTTAACACCTGTAAAAGCTAGACGCACCCCATTTAAACTTTAAATCAAGATATTCAAAAATTGTCTGGCACAAGTTGTGTGGTAAATACATCAATGGCGTATCTTTGGGCGAAAGCTGTGTGAATGAACGCTGATACCAAAGAAATTCATGCCTTTAGCATCAAAAGTCAAGAGTCAAAAAACTCAAGACTCTTGATTCAGGACTTGCTATCAGACTGCGGCTGAGTAGGACATTCAAATTTATATCCAACGCCACGTACAGTCTGGATTAGTGCTGGCTGACTAGCATCGGCTTCAATCTTCTTGCGAATTTGACCGATATGCACATCTACAACGCGCTGGTCGCCGACGTATTCATAGTCCCATACCTCTTGGATGAGTTCGGCTCGTCGCCAAACTCGACCGGGATGGCTGGCTAAGAAATGCAACAAGTCAAATTCTAGAGCAGTTAAAAGTACTGGTTGGGTGTTAAGTGTTACCTCTCGGCGTACTGGATCGATCATCAATTTTTCAAATACCAGGCGTTTTTGTTCTGCGGTAGTAACAACCCGCTGACGCCGCAAAATTGCTGCTACTCTGACTTCTAGTTCTCCTAAACCGAATGGTTTAGTCAGATAGTCATCAGCACCTTTAGCAAAGCCGCGAATCTTGTCAGCTTCATCGGCACGGCTAGTCAGCATGAGAACAAAAACACCGTTACGGCTTTGCATCTCTTGGCAGAGGTTAAACCCAATGACATCTGGTAAATTCACATCTAGAATCACCAAATCTGGGTTAAATTGCTCAAATAAAGCTATGGCAGTCTTACCGTCTTCGGCAGCCTCTACCTGATAGCTCTGCTTAATCAGAAAGCGTTGAATTAAATTACGAACCGCAGGGTCGTCATCAACTACAAGAACTTTGGCAGGAGCCATGACCATCACTTTGCACAAAAAATCATAGGATTAATAAAGGTCGCCGCGTAAAAGCGCGGGTTCACGGGGGTGATAACAATCTACAAGTTTAAGGTATTAATTGAGCGATCGCCCAAGTAATAGTGTAATCAGGATTCTGGACAATTAGAATGCGAATATTCTGTTGATCGCTTTTTGTTGCACCGAAGTGCAGATGTTGAAATTGTCAAGTTATTTGTGTCCAGTAAGCTTACTGGACCGGCATTCCGCACGATTTGGGTGCGAATGGGACACTTTGGTGATTTTAGTTGCGCTTGTTTTAAAACGCTTCAATTTTAAATCGATATGCAGCTCAATGCCACAATCCTTGTTGAAAACTAATTATTTAAAATGTCAAGGTACGGTGAGACGCTTTATCACAAAACAAAAAGTTAATTTTTTCATCAAGGATGCCTTTTAGGTATTTTTCGCTTAAATTCAAGATTAGAGCTAGAACTGGGCAACGACATGAGGGGATACACTGAGTTATAATAATATGTTAAAGTTACTATAGTTAAATTTCCCAGGTCGATAATATCGCTGTTGAGTGCTACTATCCTGGTAGGGCAACAATCGAGCGATCGCATATCGACCGAGATAAAACCCAAAAAACCGTTTTTCCTTCAAAAAAGGCTGCTGCCAACTAAGGCTATACGTAATAAACTCCCATGAGCGATCAAAATCCCTACGAAAAACTTGGGGTATCTGAAGATGCTAGCTTCGATGAAATTCAAGACGCTCGCAATCGCCTGTTGGAGCAATACAGTGGCGATACAAAGCGTCTAGAAATGATTAACGTGGCTTACGATGCGATTTTAATGGATCGCTTGCGGATGCGCCAAGAAGGTAAAATCAAAGTACCCGAACGCATTCGGTTTCCTGAACGCCTCGTGCAAGCACCTGCGAAAGAAAGTCCCACCAAGAACGAACAACTTTCCCCCGCTTGGCTGCAACGAATCATTGATAAACCAACGCCTCAAGATGTGTTGTTACCTGGAGCTTGGTATCTGGGTTTGAGTACTATTAGTGTGTTTTACCAAGCCGGGGGCGATCAGGTTTTACAGTTGGCATTGGTGTTAGGTGTTGGTATAGGTATTTACTTTCTCAATCGCAAAGAAGGCAAGTTTGGTCGAGCAGTTTTGTTGACTCTGCTCGGCTTAATAGTAGGTTTAATTACTGGGGGACTAGTTGCTGGGTTGCTTGTGCCGCAAATGACATTTATCAGTATGACGGCAAATCAGTTTTCGACTGTGCTGACGTTTATATTGTTGTGGTTGATTAGCAGCTTTCTGCGTTAGCCTCACGCTCTAAAACAAAATCGACAGCCGCGCTCAAATCCTTCACAATTAAGTCAGGGTTGTATTGTGCCAATTGGGAGCGATCGCGAATGCCGCACTCTACAGCCATCACCTTGACACCGTGATTTTTAGCGGCGATGATGTCGGCTTCTGTATCCCCCACCATCCAAGTATCAGCAGCGGTTGGTAGTTCTGATATTGCCCGTTCCATCAGTAAAGGTTTATCATCAATGTCGCGGGTTTTAACGTAGTCGTTGGTTAGGCAATAACAACGATTTTCCGGGAAAAACCTGCCTAAATCATGTTTTTTAAAGGCATAGTCAAGTTCTTTAAATCGGCGCATTGTCATTACTGCCAAATCTATTCCAGCTTGTTGAATTTTTATAAGTGCTTCCACAGCTCCCGGCGCAAGAGTATCATAATCAAAGTAAGGCTCTGTATGCACGGTTTGCCGCCGCAACTGAGCAAACTCTTGTGCTTGTACTTCGTCCAAACCGGAATTTAAGGCAATTTGTTTTTCCGGAACGCGCGATCGCTTCAATTGCCAAAATTCCGCTTTAGTAAGTTCTTTTACTGCTTGGTTTGGGCGAAGTGTTTTCTCCAGACAGAATTGATAAACGCGGTAATACCGTTCGGAAACATCAATAATCGGACCGTCAAAGTCTGTAATTAGTCTTAACATTTAGGAAAATGTAAATTTTATTTACAGACTAACTTAAATCGTATTGTCTTTTCAATTGAAATATTTGATGCGTGAATTTGGAATTACTAATCTTAGCCGGAAAATGATTAAAGGCTACCGCGTTTGATTTGTTCGTTTTCAATCGCTTCAAACAAAGCGCGAAAGTTACCTTCACCAAAACCTTGAGCTTGCGAACGGCGTTCGATAAACTCAAAGAAAAAGGTGGGCTGTCCGAAAATTGGCTGAGTAAAAATTTGTAGCAGTACTGCTTTTTGATTATCTTCTCTCCAATCTACCAAAATTTCCTGTCTCGCTAACGCCTCAAGTTCTAAAGTTGATAAAGGCAGTCCTTGTCGCTGTTTTAGCTGCGAGTAATAGCTTTGAGGCACTGGAAGTAAGGATAAACCACTCTGCCGAAAAAGAGCGATCGCATCCACAATATTGGGCGTTTGCAAAGCGATATGTTGAATTCCCGCTCCTTGGTTCACGTCCAAAAACTCTTGAATCTGAGAATGAGTTGAAGCAGGTTCATTAATTGGCAATTGTACGCCCCCGTCACGTGAAAGCATAACTCGGCTGTGCAAAGCAGAGCGATCGGTTTTAATTTTAAACGCCTGCTGCGGTTGAAAATCGAGAACCTCTTCATACCAAGCCACAGCACGTTCTAAATCACCCGCTGCCACATTTAGGACAATGTGATCTATAGCGGTGATGGAGGAGGGGGAGAGGGGGAGAGGGGGGGATGGGGGGATGGGGGGATGGGGAGAGGAGGGGATGGGGAGAGGGGGAGATGGGGGAGAAATTCCTCCAAGGAGTCCCCCTTGTCCCCTTGTCCCCTTGTCTCCTTGTCTCCCTTGTCCCCTTTCTATCAAAGTATGAGTCAAAGAACCCCAAGCGGCGATTTTGCCCCACTTGATGTATTCTTGACTTTGTTGGTATTGCTGAATCGGTTGTAGGATTTTGGCGTTGTGTTGTGCAGCGAGGGCGATCGCTTTTTCCACATCTTCGACGGCAAAAGCGACATCTGCCACACCAGGGGGATGCTGACGCAAAAACTTAGCTACTGGACTTGTGGGTAACAGTGGTGAAGACAGCAAAAAGCAGACAGCACCACTTTTGACTACTTTTGTGCAAGTGTGGAACGATCCATACTCGTTGCTTGATGTCAAGGTTAAGGGCATTATATAATCTGTTACTGCTTGAAAGCCAAGATGACTTACAAACCAGTCTTGCCAAACGAGCGCATCTTTTACATAGAAGTGAACGTGATCTATTTTCATAAACTAGGAAAATCCAGCGCTTAGAGCTTATCTGTCTGTAGATTTTGCCTTTTTTGCCGGATTTTCAGGTCTTTCCTAAGCTAGAATTAAGTATAATCAGCTTTGTTTTTGACCTAAAAAAACATCTCTATGCCAGGAAAGCGAGTTAAGGCTCTCTCCAATGCCGGCGATACTCCCTTGGAGTGGCTTTGCCAACGCACCGACAATGACTTTATCATGCATTGTGTTCTTTACATTTATTTACATTATACATAATACTGAACAAGAGACTAAGCTGTAACACTCTTAGCTTGACGTAGTGCTACATGCCAGCGATCGCCTATTTTTTGTAGCTCAAAAGAATCGCATGATTTCAAAAAAGTGATATACTTAACGCTCAATTCTAATTTTTTAAATATGTCAGTAATTCCTTGACCGTACTGTTTATTAAAATTAGCACTTAAAGTTTCAATAGGAATATAGCCTGTTGGATGTTTATCCGCTAAAGCATTTATAATTGCGACCAGCGACTGTTCCAAGTCTGTTTTAGTATTTATCTGTTTTTTCTCAACAGAATCATTGCTAACAGCTTTATTTAATTGAGGTATTTTAAATAACGCCACATATAATTCTTTATCCTCTGGCAATTGGTGAAAGACAAACTCTGATTTGTCAAGAAAAATATCCTTGGTTGTCTTACCCGGAAGGCTATAAGACACAACTTCACTTATGTTCAAGTTGTACTTTTTATAATAGATTTGCGCTATCTGAGATAGTTGAAACCATTGATTTGAAGTGCGCGTTTCCTCGGATATGATTATCTTTTTAATCTGGGCATTTAATTCTTCAATTGAAGGTGGTTTCAAAAGTGAATGAGTATGTTTATTACCACTTTTACTATTCAATATTGTTATATTATTTCCTTGCTTGCTAACCCGATATACTGTTAATCCATTTTTCTGAAGATGGTTGCACAGGTTAGTCATCACCGTATCTGAGGAACAAACTAAAACTTCCTTAGCTTTTGGGTAATGCTCATGAATTGACGATCCAAAAGCTATCATTTTTCCATCAGCATGATCTTTACCTGCGGGGACATGAATCAAGTCGTAGCCACGCTGATGAAATTCAACATCTAATTTACCCATGCTGCGCCAATTGGCAAAGGCAATTTTAACTTGAATCGGGCAAGTGCAAACTGTTGTTAATAATTGTTCAGTATCGGCGTTTATTTGTAGGTTTTCTGCATCTAAAAGTAAAACTGCTATTTTTGTTTGCGCTAAAGAGCCATTAGTAACTGTGTTGAGGCTGCTTGAACCATTTAACTCAACTTTTGCAGGATTTAGTAGACGAATGTCTTCAATTAATTTTATTAATATTGGTGAGTTGAAGGATTCAGGAATTAATAAAACTTTTAGAAATCCTTGCAATTTTTTAATTAATGTGTCCCAGTCGTCACTTGGGCGAAGTATTTCGGTTAATTTTGCTGTTAAACTAGATTGATGGCGGCTGTTCCAAGGTACGTTTCTATATTTTTCCTGTAATAATTCTGGTTGCTTGTCTTGAATGGCAATAATTGCTTGACCAACATAGAAGCCGATTTTGTTGAAGAGAGTAGAATCATAAGTTGTCAGCAAAAGTTCCATAGTTTACAGGCATTTCCAAGCACGCTACAGTAGGACATCCCCAACCATCATTAAAGATGGTAATTTAATTATGTTATATCTGGGCTATAAACCATCTGAGATCCGTGAAACTGCTTAAGGTAAATGTTAATACTTAGTTAATTTTTTTAGCAGGCATTTCTTGTCCATTTTGGTGCAGAATTAACTGTGTCACTTCTCCTTTTTCATTTTTGACAAAGGTTATTTGGGCATAAACTAGCGTGTAGAAAAATTCCGTTTCTGATTCGGGGTAGATTTCAACTTTAGATTGTGCAGTAGCTTGAGCAAAAATTTGGTCATTTTCTTTGGTAATTGTAATGATGAAATTAGGAGCTAGTTCATATTCTCCAATATAAGCATCATAGATTTTCGGGCCCAGTTTTATCGCAGTTCTTTCTAATGGTAGTTCATATTTTTCTCCAAAAACAATTGCGGCTAAGTCTTTACTAATTACATTAATCATTGAAAATCCATTATTGCACAACACAATGATACAAATATCATCATTAATATATCGGTCTAAATTTGTAACAAAACCATTAATTGCCCCGCCATGACCGACAACTTTATGATTAAATAGTTCTGTTATAAGCCAACCATAGCCATAGTTTTCTAGAAAAGGAGTAAAAGCATTATCTAAAGAAGCTTTACTGACGATTTTTTCAGTATATAATGCTCTATCCCACAAATATAAATCCTCTACTGTAGAGTACAAAGCACCTGTACTATAACCAATAGACGTATCTATATAAGCTGCATTTATTGAGCCATTACCAGTCATATAATAACCAGAAGCGCGATTTTTAATTATTTTACTGTAATGGTCATATCCAGTATTTTTCATCTCCAAAGGTTGGAAAATATTCTCTAGGAGATAAGTTTCATAAGGTTTGCCAGAAATATTTTCAATGATGTAGCCTAATAAAATATATCCAGAATTGCAGTAGCTATATTTTTCTCCGGGGGTAAATTCTAAGGGTTTATCTTTAAATTTGGCAATGGTTGTTTCAACAGAAGAAGGTATCATCATAGTTTCCTCATAATCAGGAAAACTTGTAAAATTAGGAATGCCTGATGTATGAGTTAATAAATGATGGATGGTAATTTCTTTACCTGTTTCTGGATAATCGGGTATATGTTTAATTATTGAATCGTTGACGTTGAGCAAGTTTTTTTCTTGCAATTGCATGATTGCCATTGCAGTAAACTGTTTGGTAATGGAGGCTATACGGAATTTTGTTTGAGGAGTATTAGGAACATCAAGTTCATAATTTGCCATGCCATACCCTTTACTGATTAAAATATTACCGTTTTGAGCGATTAATACAGAACCGCTAAAATAGTATTTGTTGGTATGGAGTTGAAGATATTCGTTTACTTGCGCTTCGATGTTTTGCATGGTAGGTATAGTAATATTTGGTTTCAGATACCCGACTTCGAGCGAGAAGTCGGGTATCTTGTTTTTCTAAGCGCGATCGCCTACGGCGGGCACTTTGTGCGATCGCACAATTTTTCAACACCCAAAAATGCTTTTAGTCGTGAGCTTCTTTTTGTGGTTGAGAATCGCTGTTACTACCAATAATTGCTTGAAAGATATTCCCTACTAAAGAGAAAAACGCTCCTACTAATAACACGAGCATTAAACTAGCAAGTGCAGCAAAGGGAGAAAGGATGAACAAGAGTAAGAAGGCAAAGATTAAAGTTGATAGTAATGTCTTATTCATGGTTTTTAGGCTTAATGGTTGCTATTCTCAACCTAAACAGTTAATTGATTAGTTGCGCCTCATCTTGAAGAAGTAATTATTCCTCTTTCTTTAGTAGTAGTAAAATAAGAATGGTTCGCCTTGAAGATATCTGCTACAAAACGTCTCAGTTACGTAGGGTATACTTTCCAATAAGTTATCGTGTTCGTTGGGATTTGAGGCGTGAAATGCAAAATTATGTATCATTGCGGCGAGAAAAAATGCCTCTAATATATTTTGATAGTCATCAGGCAATAAGCGCACGCTTTGATAACCATTGAGGAACGCTTTACGGTTTTCACAAAGCAGATGTAGCAGTGTGGAGCCAATATCATAAAGATAATAACCGAAGCCACAACGTGAAAAGTCGATCGCTCGCGCCTCATCTTCATGAAAGATATAATTGTTTTCGTTTAGGTCTGCGTGTATCACACCCCAACAAGAGCGTGTTTTTCCTAACACTGTCATCACTAGAACAATTTGCTTGACTGTTGTCTCAAGCACAGCAAAATCAGCGTCAGATATTGTCACTAGATGCAGCCTCATCAGTGAGGTTTGTAACTCCTCCCAGTCGTATTTTGGTCGCACGAAGCTTAAAGGTAACTCCCAAACGCTGGTGTGTTGATGCAACCGTGCCATTAATTCTCCAATTTGCCATGCTTGAGTTGGTGTGGGTTGGGTACTGATTTGACAACCCTCAACCCACTGCATTAAAGTGCAATTTAGTGGTGGTGTCTTATCAATTTTTACAGAGGTGAGGAAAGTGCCGTTTTTGTTTTGCACTGGCTTTGGTACTATCAGGTTGGTATCACGATGTAATGCTGATAGCCACAAAAGTTCTGAGTTAATTACGTTGTGCTGCTGCCAAATTGAATCGCTTTGTTGAGCAATTGGGTGATGGATGCGAAGAAGGAATTTTGCTGCTTTGCCGCTATATGAATTAGATGTTTCAATGCGAAAGGTTATGTTTTCGCTATGACCGAGGAAAAATAATCTCGCATCGCTGATGTTGTATTGAGTTAGTGCAGTTTGTGCGAGTTGGTTCCAGTCCATTTTAATTTATGGAAATGAGGTATGGGTTAAGAAAGCGCTCTTTGCGCTTACTACGTTTATCTCACGAATTTGAGGCTTTCTATTTGTTGGGTAAATCCGTCTATGAAGATGCTCAAAATTGTGCGTTTTCGTAGTTTGATGTTAACACTTACTGACATCCCTGATTGAAGAGGTAATTGTTTGTCTTTGACTATAAGTGCTTGTTGATTTAAACGCACTTTGACGGGAAAGCTGTAGTAAGGACGAATTTCGGTGGGTGGTAAGGCATCTGAACCGATTGATTCTAGTGTACCTTTGATATCACCAAATTCGCTAAAGGGAAAAGAGTCTATTCTCACGTCTACAGGCATTCCTACTCTGACGAAACCGATATCTTTGTTGGTTAGAAATACTTCGGCTTTTAGAGAGTTTTCGGGGACAACTTTGAGAACGGGTTCGGTGGAATTGGCGACAAATCCAGGGTTGCTGGCTTTTAAATCAAATACTGTACCATTGACTGGGGAACGAATTTCTTGATAATCTAAAGAAACTTGATTTTGGCTGATTTGGCTATCAAGTTCGGCAATGTTCTTTTCGTTTTCAACGATCGCCTTTTTTAATTGGCTGTCTATTTCCGCAATGCGTTTGTCGTTCTCGGCTATTTTCGTCCACAAATCTTGATTTGATGCAGACATGGTATTTTGCAGACGTTCCCCAGATTGGGCGATCGCTAATTTCAAACGTTCTCCTTCCTGGATTAACTCATCGACTTCTGACTGCTGAGTGCTGACTTGCTGCTGCTGCTGTAGATATTGTAGTCGAGCGATCGCACCTTGTTTAAATAACGGTTCTAGGTCTTTGAGAATACTGGAATTGATTTTTAAAACGTTTTTCGCATTAACTAACTTTACCTGATTTTGTGTTAATTGCTTTTGTAATTGCGAGGCTTCTAACTTGACTGTAGCAGCTTTTGTTTTCAATTCTTGCTGACTGGTTTGCAAGCGTAATTGCTGATCAGGTGTCAGATTTACTCCTTGGTAATTTCCAGAAAGTTGCACTCGATAAAGTTGATTTTCGGCAACTAAAGCTGCACGATTTTTCGTCAGCATTGCTATTTCTTCAGGCAATTTTACTTTATTTGCTGCTGGAATGCGAACTTTACCATCCATTTGGGATTGGTAAAATTGATTTTCTTGTAGTAAAGTATTACGAACTTTTTGGAAATAGACTTTTTGCGCTTTTTGTGCTGTGTGGTCAAGACGCAACAGCAAGTCTCCCTGCTTAACTTGTTGACCGTCTTTAACATAAACCTCTTTTACTAAACCATTGAGCGGTACTTTAACTTCTCTGACCGTTCCTTGTGGTTCTAGTTTACCAGTTGCCGGAATCGCTTCTTCAATTTTAGCAACAGCAGACCAAATTAGCGTGAAACTAGTTACACCAACAATACTCCAAAGTACTGCTCGTGATAATATAGGCGATCGCTGTAAAATTACAGGTTGGTCAAATTCAGAATTCATTGGGTATTGGGAATGGGTAATTGGGCATAGGGCATTGGGCATGGGGCATTGGTAATAATTCTTTTTCTAGTCCCCAGTCCCCAGTCCCTAGTCCCTAAAGTTGTGCTTCTTGTTGTTGATATAAGCAGTAATAACGACCTTTTTCACTCATTAATTGTTGATGAGTTCCTTGTTCGACTACAAAGCCTTGATCGAGCATTAAAATCAAATCGGCGTTGCGGATTGTGCTGAGACGGTGGGTAATAAAGAAAACTGTTCTCTCGCTGAATGCTTGGGCTAAATTTAAACATACTTGCCGTTCTGATTCGTAATCAAGAGCGCTGGTAGCTTCGTCGAGAATGAGCATTTGCGGGTTTTGCAGGATGGTTCGAGCGATCGCTATTCTTTGTCGCTGTCCCCCAGAAAGCGATGCACCGCGCTCTCCAACTCTGGTATTGTAGCCATTGGCTAAATTCATAATAAACTCGTGAGCAAAGGCTATTTTCGCAGCTTCGATAATTTCTTCTGAGCTTGCGTCTGGATAATTTAAGGCGATATTTTCTTGAATTGTTCCATCAAATAACAGCGTATCTTGTAGTACAATACCTATCTGTCGTCTGAGTGAATAAAGTTCGACTTTGTTAATGTCGTAACCGTCGATTAAAATTCGACCCGATTCTAAAGGATACAAACGCGGCAGAAGTTTCATCAAAGTACTTTTGCCGGAACCGCTTTGACCGACTATCCCGACAAATATACCAGCCGGAAATTCTAAGTTGATATTGTTGAGTTGTAGCGAACCGCTGGGGTTGAAGCGGAAAGATACATTATCATACTTTACTGAACCCTGAATCATCGGCATGGGAATGTTACCGCGATCGCTTAGAGAAGATTCTGTAGGTGAGTCGATAATGTCGCTCAACCTTTCCAAAGAAAGCGCGGTTTCTTGGAAATTTTGCCATAGTTGCGTTAAACGCAGCAATGGACTGGTGACGTAACCTGCTATAATCCGAAAGGCGATTAATTGCCCTAAAGTAAGTTCGTTTTTGAGTACTAAATAAGCTCCTACCCACAACACTAATAAACTGGAAAGTTGACTCAAGAAGTTGCTGGTAGAACCTGCTGCGGTGGAAGTTTGAACTGTTTTAAAACCAGCGCTGACATAACGAGCGTAACGTTCTTGCCATTGCCAACGCGATCGCAATTCGATATTTTGCGCTTTTACTGTTTGGATACCCGATAGTACTTCAACTAAATGAGATTGCGCTTCCGCATTGCGTTCTGCTTTCGTTCGCAGTTGTCGGCGTACAATTGGAGAAACTAATGTTGTTAAAAGTACGAATAACGGTAATGTAGACAGTGCTACTAAACTCAGCAGCCAACTGTAGATAAACATTACCACAATATAAATAACCGAAAACACCGCATCCAAAACGACTGTTAAAGCTGTTCCGGTTAAGAATTGCCGAATATTTTCTAACTCATTTACTCGCGTTGATAATTCACCTACAGGACGACGTTCAAAGTATCGTAAAGGCAAACGTAGCAAATGGTCAATAATTTCTGAACCTAGCGTTAAGTCTATTCGATTGGTGGTATCGACGAATAAATAAGTCCGAATACTAGTTAGGATTGCTTCAAATACAGCAATTACTATGAGAAAAATCCCCAATACTTGCAACGTATCAGCGCTATTTTGGACTGAAACTTTGTCGATAATAACTTGGGTCATCAACGGATTTGCTAACCCAAATAATTGGACAAAGAATGAGGCAATAAATACCTCTATTAGTACTTGACGATATTTGTATAAAGAAGGTAAAAACCAACTTAAACCGAACTTTTGCTGGGGTGTATATCTAGTTTGTTGCAGCAGCAAAACTGCTACAGTTTCCTTTTGAGATTCATCTAATTTGGTTGCCGATTGTAGGAGAATACTAGCAACATCTGCGGTTTTTTGCCGTAAAACTCCAACTTCAGGAATTCCTAAAACGATCGCTTGAGTATTAATTTCGTAAAGTAGGGCAAAACTATCTTGCCATTGAACGATCGCCGGTGCTTGAAGTCGTCCTACCGCGTTGACTGGTAAACTGATAAGTTGGGCATTTAAACCGAGTGATTCAGCGATCGCTCCACAATGCTGCAACGATAGCGTACCTGTTCGTCGTTGCTGCAAAAGCAAAATCTTTCGCAAAACTTCGCGACGAAAAGGCAAATTCAATTGCTTGCTCAACATTTCAAAGCAAGCTATAACCGCATCTATTTTACCACTACCGCGCGAGTGTGGATATTTTTTCAGGCTAGAAGTTTCTAAGAGTCTTCCTTCCGGTTCATCTGGTGCGTAGGGGATATTGTCGTGGGAGGTGGGGAGGGGTGGGGAAACCCCACCCGTACCGGAGGCATGTAGGGGCGGGGTTTCCCCGCCCTTACTTTGCGGTAAAATATTGTCGGGAAAGCCAAGTAAACGCAGATGCTTGCCTTTTATGAGGTGCGTTTCGGGATGATAGCGAGTAGCGATCGCATCAAGTGGAATGGTTCCCCCACTAATTAACCATAAGCGATCGCTTGGCAATTTACTTTGAGAATCTTGAGGTAGATTGACAACTATAGTTTCTGAATGAACCTTTAAAGCTAATTCTTTCAACGAATTTGAATGAGTCGCTTCAAGTAATAACTCATTATCTGCACGACTTTGCAATTCTGCTGCTAATAAATCAAAAACTTCGATTAATTCCGCACGGTTGTGAAAGTAAGATGCAAAGGCTTTTTCTTGTTGTAAAAGTTTGATAAATTCGGTAGATTTTACAGTTAGACAGATAGTTTCACTTGAAGCGATCGCTGTTTCGCAACCTACTCCCCGGATTAATCCCACCCAACCTAAAATATCTCCTCTTTGCAGTAACTTTAAAGTTACCGGCATCTGATTTTTTGGATCGTATCCTAATAGTCGCGCTTGTCCTTCAAAGATAATGGAAATGACAGCGGGTATTTTTGACCGCATGACAATTGTTTGTCCCATGCGGTAGCGCAATAATTGCGTCTGTTGTGATAGCCTAGATAACGCCGCTGTTGAAAGTTGGTCAAAAGGAGCGATCGCTTTTAGAAATGTTTCTGTGTTAATTGTTGTGTAGCTCATCAAGTCAACGTTTTTAGGGTAATTAATATTAAGATTTACGACTTACTGCATTTGTTATGGAAAAACGAACCGCGTTTGCCCTTGGCGTCTGGTGAAGGAGAAGGCACGAAGAACACGAAGGAAAGAGGTTAAAAAGAGTTTTTAGTTAAGTTATATAAGAATTCAAAGTTATTATTTAGTGAGCAATCAGCTGTTTATACTGTGTTTGTATCCAATTTTCAAATAATTCATTTAATAGTCGCTGACGCATTGACTCATTTAACTGAGACGAAAGAAACTTTTCTAATCTGACAATGACAATCCACTCTCCTAAGCGAGTTGGTGGTAAAAGCTTACCGGGTTGACTTGCTATTAGCATCTTTGCTAAATCTGGATGGGGAACTGACAATTCCATCGGACCGAGTAAACCCCCTGTTTCCGCTTCGGAACCTAAAGAATATTTACTTGCAAGTTCACTAAATGACTGTTCTTTTTCTTGAATGCGAAAGTAAAGTTCTTGAGCAATACCGATATCTTTGACTCGAATTAATGAATATATTACCCGATCTAACTTTGCTTTGCGTTGGAGAAAATAAGACTCTAGTTTATTTACCCAATTACCTTGTTTAAAGTATTCCAGCTTGGTGTTGCGGGTGATAATATGGTCAAGTTGTTCGCGAGATAACCCACGCGATACAAGCCATGTTTCCAAATCAGCATCCGATTTGAGTTGATGTTGCTGATAAAACTGTTGACACGCTTTAAAGGTTTCTTCGGTTGTCAAAGTAATATCGGCGATCGCACAATCAATCAAAACCTCTCGCATAAACTGCGGCATTATCCCATACTGCTTCAGTAGAGAGATAATTTCCCCAGATGTAATTTTACTTATATGTGTAGCGGCTTGTTGCCAAACATCGCTAACTTGCAAATTCATTGCAGTCATATCAGTTTTTATCGGGTTTGCCGCTTTCATTTATTACCTTAAGTATTAACGTACCGATTAAAGGTCAAGAAAAGGTTATAAATTGGTTAATTTTAGTCACGAGTTAAGAGTCAAGAGTTGCGTAGGGTGCGTTATGGACGCAAGTCCATAACGCACCGAACATCATTGACGGTGCCGTACTTTCGGCGCGATAACGCACCCTACCAAACTACTATCGAGCAAAGAAGAGGTTCAAGGATAGCCCATTGCTTGGATCGTCAGGTCACTGGAGTAGGGTTTTCGGCGCATGACTTTTGTCATTTTGTGCAATCAAGTCAACTTTACTACTTCTGAGACATCCTAAAGAGGCAACAACCACCAATTTCTAATCTATCTGCGCGTTTCCACACAGCCTGCGCCGACTACGCCACTACCATGATGTCGGTATAGCTTATTAATGCCTGATTCGACAGTGTGGCGATCTGTATCTGAGCGACTCCTCCTTTACCGTCGTTATCGAAGAACAGCGCTCCGGTAGATTGGTTGTATATAAAGCGATCGCTCGAATCTGCTGCCGAGGAACCTAGATGGAATTGAGCATCGGAAATCGTTCCTAGACTCAGGCTATTGCTAAAACCAGACTTGACTACGTGGATGTCGTCATTGTAAGAAGAAAAGTCCGTAATCGTGTCAATTCCCTCGCTAGTGTTGTTGAACTTGAAAACGTTGAAACCAGAACCACTGGTGAGAACGTCATTGCCAAAGTCACCAACTAGGATATCGTTATCAGCGCCACCTATTAGGGTGTCGTTACCAGATCCACCATCTAGGGTGTCATTGCCGGGTCCGCCATACAGTGCGTCGCTGTCAGCCTCGCCATACATAAAATCATCACCAGGCTCACCACCATCTCCCTCTCGGCTGAAGGGATTGCCAAGGGTATCATTGCCTGCACCACCGTACAGAATGTCATTGTCGTAAGAGCCATCTAACCAATCATCACCATCCCCTGCATAGATAAGGTCGTTACCCTTCCAAGCTACTAAGACATCATTCCCACTGTTCGTCCCGACAGCATCATCCCCGCCATATAAAGTATCATCACCTTCCCAACCATCGAGGTAGTCGTCGTCTGTACCGCCGTACATTGTGTCGTTGCCTGTAGCGCCGTATAGTTGGTCGTTTCCTTCGTTTCCTTCTAGGTAATTTTCTACGTCACTACCGCGAGGGTCGGGTCCTGGGTAGAGAACAGTAACTCCCAGACCATATAAGGTATCGTTACCAATACCACCATATAAATAGTCCTTGTCGTAACTGCCTCTTAAGTCATCATCGCCAGTACCACCATAGATAGTGTCTGAACCTGAACCACCATCAAAATAGTCATTACCTGGTCCTCCATCAGCCCAATCATCCTCTGCTTGCAACAGAAATCTATCATTCCCTCCACCCGCGTACACTTTACTCAGTCGATAGCCTCCAAGAAATTGATTGTCATCGGCATCATCGTAATATCTGAAGTCATTAAAAAACTTACCTGTCTCTGGGTCTTGCTTTAGATTTCCCAAATCTGGCATAGAAATAGTATCTATTAGCATTTCTGTGTCTCCTTAATCGATTTGTAAACTCATCCTTGCGGTAATTAGCCACTTCTTGCGTTCCGGAAATTAGAGAACTCAAGGTGTCTTTTGAAGCTGTTAATCACTTCAATCGAAATTGGTAAATGTACATGTAGTTTCTCCTGATTTTTCCACAGGGCTTTAGCTCGATTTTATCCAAATCAAAGAACGTAACCTTGCGATCTGGCAAAACCTCCAGATTTCAGGGAAACCCTTTTTCGACTGCGACTGATTTTGGTGACATCGAAAAAGTCAAAGTACTGGTAAATAAGGCTTTCAGCTTATGCGATCGCTCTTGCAGCAAAATGGATTTTGTCGAGTTTAGAGCATGTCTGAAAAGTTAAAAATGCATCTTGCCAAGCTACTAAACTAGCCTAAAAAAGTCGCTAAAATGTCTATTTTCTGTGAGGTAGATCCCAAATTTTTCTTCCAGGAAGTAGCAAAAAAGAGGCTTCTCAGACATCCTCTAAGCTCGACTTTATCCAAATCAAAGAACGTAACCTTGCGATCTGGCAAAACCTCCAGATTTCAGGGAAACGCTTTTTCGACTGCGACTGATTTTGGTGACATCGAAAAAGTCAAAGTACTGGTAAATAAGGCTTTCAGCTTATGCGATCGCTCTTGCAGCAAAATGGATTTTGTCGAGCTAAGAGTCTAACAGCCAGAATTTTCTTCACGAACTTTACTTTACACTCCGCCTATTAAAATTGTAGGTTCCGCAGTTCCCATAATGTTAAGTTCGCTACAAAAATATACAAAAGCAGGATTATCTTGGCTCTGTTCAATGTTGAATGTAACAATACTAACTTTGGCAACTTGGTATAATGAGGTATGCGTGACAAGCACCATATCATCTGAGGATGCCGCCACCGTTTTGGCTGATGTTCAAGTTGCTGAAATTTAAATTACCAGTTAGAGTGATGCGTTCCCGCTTCGGGTTGCCGTAGGCATCGCCTTCATCAAACTTAATAATTGTGGCAATTCCTACCTAGAATTTCGCCTGCCTTGCGTGGATTGCCGGTCTGACCATAAAAGCGATGCCTACGGCAACCCGAACGCGAGTGCGTCTCCGACAAAAGAAGCGGGAACGCTTACAATTAAAGTTGCTCCTAATTCCCCCAAAAATTCATGCAAATCGTTCTACCACCTGAAGTAGAAGCCCTGGTACAACGCCAACTCACGCTTCGGTAAGTATCAGAACGCCATCGAAGTTATTCTTGCAGGCATAAAACTTCTAGAACAGCAAGAAGACATCTATCAAGGACGACTGCAAAACCTGCAACAAGAAGCGCGCATTGGGTGGGAAGCGTCCCAGCGGGGCGAAGTTGTTGATTCTGTGACTGCAATGGCTCAAAGAAAGCGCCAATGTGCGATCGCGCAGAGGTAATATATCTAATCAACGGCGATCGCACAGTACAACACACGATGACAATTAACATCACGGTTTATGATTTTTGGGATTTGAGAAAAGCAGCAAATCAAAAATCCCTGTTTGGTTACTTACACGACTAAAGAAAATCAAAAAACAACCAGAAGCGATCGCCTCTGGCTTTTAAACTTCTATAAAAGATTTAAATTAGGAAAAAATTCCCCCAACGTTACTGCTAAAAGTACTCGCAGACTGATTAGATACAACCGCAAGCAAATCATTACCTGCAAAAATACGTACACCACTTGCACTGTCAGCAAAGCTCAAATCATTCAGCAGGCTGCCTATCATAAATCTACTTGAGCCTAATTCAAAGTTATTGATGGTGTCGTAACCTTCACCTTTTTCTAGCGTTACGGTAGCTTTTCCACCCAAGAAAATAGTATCTAAACCTGCACCACTATTAATGAAGTCACCACCCCCATTAGCAAAGATAGTGTCATTACCAGCACCTGCGTAAATCCTATCAGCTTGAGAACCAGCATATATAAAGTTATTACCTTCACCAGCGTAGATAGTATCAAAACCACCATTGCCATAAATGGTGTCATTACCAGCACCACCGCTTAAGTATTCATCTTTGGCAGAACCGTAAATTTGATCGTCACCATCACCACCAAAGATGATAGTTGCCAAGCCATTACCATAGATGGTATCATTACCCAAACCACCATTTAGGCTAGTACTATTACTGCTACCGAACAAAGTTTGATTTGTTGTGATGGCAGATGCGGTAAAAGCTTCGGCTTTCAGTTGTACGTTATCGAAGTCTACTTCCACACCTCCACCATTAAGCAGATTCACTAAGCGGATACCTAAGTTTTTCCCTAAAATAGATTCACCAGCAGCAGCAGTATAAGTAACGGTGGTAGTAGTAAACTTGCCGTCTTCAAGTGTTAAGCTGTTATTATCTACAGCGATCGCTTCATCCCCTGCTAACAATTCAACGCGATATCCAGGAGAACCAGTTAAGTCAAACCCAAAGAAGTTACCTGCTGCACTACCGACATCAACTGTCAAGGTATACTTCGTATTTGCTGCCACAACAGTATCGAGAGTCTGAACTAAACCTGCAATACCGCTTCCGGGAGATTGAATTAAAGAAACATTCGCTATATTCTCACCTTCGGGCACTTGGTTATAAAAGTTTGCGGTGGGATTAAATGTGTCAATATTTGAAGTAATATTTTCCGGACTAATTTCTCGAATTGCAGGTAGAAGTCCATCTGGATTATATGCTGTCCAACCTGGCGGTGGTTCTAAAGTATATCCACCATCTGGCAGCACAGTCAATTCAAACCCAGCGTTGTTGATGGGAATTAACGAATCATTTAACATAATTGTATTTTTCGGCAGATGCTGTAAAATTAATACTTGGAGAGAGTAATTATACGCATATAAACTTGATTTTATTTATAAAGTTTTGATGAAAAATACTTTTACTCTCTGGTAATATTAAATACCAATTCAATTTGTGATTGTGAGATTTTGGGTGGGGTTTCCCCACCCCTACTATGACTACGCGAAGATGGCGCTCGTAATCGTGCTAGACTGCGTATATTTGAGAGTTGCTAGCAAATCTGCACCCGCACTGATAAGGGTGTCGTTACCGTTTTGGCTGATGTTCAAATTGCTGAAGCTTAAATTACCAGTTAAAGTGATGCGATCGCCTTCATCAAACTTAATAATCGTCGCAATTCCAGCACCTTCACTCAGAATAAAGCGATGCCTACGGCAACCCTTGATCGGGAACGCTTCAATAGGAGGGACATTTTTTTATTTGTCAGTCCCTAAATGCGATGGCTCCGCCCGCCGCAGGCATCGCAATAACTAGCAGTCTTCAAATGGTGCAACGCCGCAACAGTAGTCACAGTCATCCGGGAGCAGGGCATTTGGCGATCGCATTACTACCACCCACGCAACCAATCATATAATAATTAAGAATAAATATCAATAAAATAGCAAAAATGACCCTGTTTCTTTCAGCTAGAGAAGCCTATCGACAACAGCAAAAGACTACTCCAACCTCTGAAACTACACAAACCAACTCATATAATACTGGGTATCTGGCAGTGTTGGACGATCCAAAACATAATTCTTTGGGTAAAAAATTACAATTGGGGATTAAGCATTAACAATGAGCAGAGTTTTTACCGAAGCCGAGTGGGGTGAAGTGTGGGCAGAAGGAATAGAACAGGGAAAAATCACTGCCCAAGGGGATGAGATCGAAAGTGTTTCCCTGGAAAACTTCTCTATTGGGCAAACTCAACTTGGAAGCGGACAAACTCGGATAGTCCAGCTACGTCCTGGACTGTTGCTACAAGTTGATGACTTTGTATATCACGAAAGTTTCGGTGAAGATCATTTTATTGATGAATCTATTGGTGTGGTTTTACACTTCTGGATGATCGGGGATGGTAGAGTTCAGACCTTCGGTGTCAAAGATGATTACTACGAACAGGCAGGGGAGAATTATTTATTTTTTGTTCCCGGAACCCGCGAGATTGAGACACGATCTGTTGGACGGATGTTAAGTATTTGTATTCACGTTGTGCCACATTTGCTTAGAACCATTGCTGCTGGGCGCAGTGATTTTTTTCCGGCACAACTAGAGTCGTTTCTAAACGGTGATACAGCTCCCCGGTTTCATCAATGTGCAGGTAAGAATACACAACAAATGCAAACGGCTTTACACCAACTACTAAACTGTCCTTATCAGGGAGTAACCAGACAGATTTATCTAGAATCAAAGGTATTGGAACTGGTTGCTTTGCAGTTTGCTCAACTCGTAGAGTATCCCGTTGATGAACCGCGATCGATCAGCTTAAAACCAGACGATCGCGATCGCATTTATCAAGCCAAAGAAATTTTACTTCGCAACTTTGTTAAGCCTCCCTCAGTTCGGGATCTAGCACAGCAGGTGGGATTGAATGAATTTAAACTCCGACAGGGTTTCTATCAAATGTTTGGCAATACGGTCTTTGGCTGCTTGCAAGACCATCAGATGCAAGAGGCACGGTGGTTGTTGTTAGAGCAAAATCTGACGGTTGAGGGGGTGGCGGCAATGGTGGGCTATGCCAGTCGGACAGCATTTCATGCGGCATTTCGCAAGAAGTTTGGTATTAGTCCCAAGGAATATCAGATGAAAAATAAAAATACTCGGTCTTGAAGACAAAAATACTCGGTCTTGAAGACAGAGCGATCGCCTAAATTCCGTATTATGAACCACATCTAATTATTAATAATTCTCAATTATTGTATTTGAGATTTGCGATCGCGCCAGCAATGGAGAGCGCGATCGCCAGTTAATTGATGATGTGGGGAGATAGTAGTGATTCGGAAACAGCAGTCATTTCTCTTTTTGGCAACATTTACCTTTACGGGTGAGCAAGACGGATATAGCGTACCAGATGCGACAACAGCTACCAAAACCGACACGCCACTACGCGATATTCCCCAGTCGATTCAGGTCATCCCCCGGCAACTGCTGGAAGACCGACAGGTAACACGAGTGCAGCAAATCACAGATAACGTACCGGGTGTGCAGGAAGACGTACCGGCTGGTGGTGCTCCAGGTGCAAACTTTATCATTCGAGGCTTTGGTAGTCCCACCAACTACCGAGATGGCTTCCGAGGTTCCGGCGATACAGATTTGTTTGATGTTGCCGGGATTGAGCGAATTGAAATTCTCAAAGGTTCTGCTTCCGTTCTCTTTGGACAGAATGACCCAGGAGGAATCGTCAACATTGTTAGCAAACAGCCTCTGACACAACCTTACTATTCTTCCACGCTGACCATTGGCAGCTTTGACTTTTACCGCCCTACCGTGGATATTTCCGGACCGTTGAACTCTCAAAAAACAAAGCGTTGCCGTACTCGGCATCACGCCCGACGGTTGTGTGACTTACAGCGAGAGGAACACAGCATTGAAACCGAATTGCAGCAACTTCTAAATGATTCCAAGTTTACCGCTTACCGTGAGGTTTTCAAAACCTTTGGCTTTGGGCTGCGTTTGGAAGCAATTATCCTCTCCCAAATTTACCCGCTCGAAGCTTACTTTGGTGCTGATGGTAAACCAGAAGTAAGGATTCGCAAAGGTCGAAAATCCGGAAAGCCTACCAAGCGTTACTTATCGCTGCGTCGGTTTCAGAAGTCCCTAGGGCTTGCACCGTCAATGGATGCATCAGGCGATAAAAGTAAAATTAAAATTGTCGGTGATTCTGACTTGTGCCGTATCGCCTTCTGGCAATGGGTTTTTACTCGCATCGAGGTTAAGCGCTGCCGTCTTAATAATGAGATTGGTGCAGCGCTGGGCGCTCAATTGGATGCTGAAAAAGCGGCAGGGCGTCCGATTCGGTTAGTGCGATCGCGCTGCCTTTGCCAAAGCTGCAAAGTTACTATTTCGGGAACTAGTTAAAGCTTTAATATAGGGACTGAGGGATAAAAAATTAAGCGGCGCTGATATCAAATCAGCTTAAATAAGGAAAGCATCTGTAACCTATGCCATTTCTTACGGATTTGGACTTAGCCGAAGTTGTACAAAGTAGTCCTCCCTCACCCAAATTTACTAGAGTGAAAATAGGCAGTTTACAAACTGTCACTTAAAATAGTTGCATTTTAATTGAACTAATGATATGGTCTATTTGTGTGTGAGGAGCAAGTTAAAAATTAAAAAACGCCTGGGGTGGAAACACGGTAACACTCCCAAGCGTTTTTTTATAGCTATTAACCAGCGCAAAGAAAGAAAATTGTGTCCAGTCGGACAACTGTCACTTCACATACTTGCAATTTGATAAAAGCAGTGATATTCTTCAGTTGTGTGTGAGGAGCAAGTTAAAAGTAAAAAACGCCTGGGGTGGAAACACGGTAACACTCCCAGGCGTTTTTTCATGGCTATAAAAGAGCGAGTAAAAAGAAAATTGTATCCAGTTGTCTAACTGTCACTTCACATACTTGCGGTTTGATAGAACCGATGATATTCTTAAATCGTGTGTGAGGAGAAAGGTTTAATTAAAAAGCGCTTGGGGTGGAAACACGGTAACACTCCCAGGCGCTTTTTAATGCGGGAATATAAAAGATAGCGTTGCATAACCTTGGGATGAATCGTAGAGACGAAGCGAGCGGAACGTCTTTACAATACGTCAAATTTATCGACATTGTTTGTAAAATCATCTTGCCAATAAGTAGGTGGGTTGAATTAAATATAAAACCACCTGCGGGTGGAATGCCGCCATTCATTACGGCATCAAGTACGATTAATGGTGCGTTAAACTTCGTTATAACGCACCCTACACCTTTTTCCCAATTACCACTTGTATAAGCCAAGCCATCTGGAGAGAATATGTCCATCCAGTAAGGTGAATCCCCAGAACGTTTCGCTTCTGGTAGCAGTTGACCGAGGTATCCACCAATACCAATTTTCGCCAAGTCGCCAAAAGTTGGGCGAAAATTACGGTCTGCGATCGCCAAGACATTCATCGCCAATTACCAAAATAATCACAATTACAGACCTAATAGTAATGCGTGACAGCATCTTAACCCTCATCTGACCTTACTTTGTGCTTTATTTGCAACTTGAGTTCTTTGATTTCATCAAAAAGCCGATTGGCTTTATGGTCGATTTTTTCTTCCAGTGCGTGTAATAGATAATCTACTCGCTCAAAACGTTCACAGTAAGCAGCCACATGCACGCCAAAATTAAATTCGTTTTCAGCGATCCGCTTAATGAGTGATTTGTTTAACTCATCAATTGCATATAAAATTGCTTTTTCAACTTGAAACACTCTATAAGTGATTTTGATCAACGCTATAATTCCCAAACAGGATATCAAGATTGTTTTTCATTAATTCAGTCCGAACAAAAAGCTTAAACCCACGCCTGAGTTATTACCACTTACCAGTTTTATTGCGCCATTTGGCTCGACCTGCAACCGAGAAGTCCCGCCACTGGCATAAGTCACTAACCAAATAATTTCACTTGGTCGATAGCCAGAAGGTAAGGTAGCAACTACCTCGTTGGTCACTAAAGCGTAAGTTTCGAGCAAAAATATTTGGGTGTGGAATTGATCAAGTCCGGAATCCACTTCTAGTATTTTTTCCATTCCCGCTTATTTTTTTTGCAAAACTGATAACTAATTGTGGTCTTCCCGCACCTGGTTTTAATGCCCAATTATCGGGAATGCCTAAAATAATGTCTTTATTATTGTTTTTGGCTAAACATATCTCTGTATTAATTTTTTCTAATTATTGATACTCGTTAAGAATTTTTAAAGATTCGTCTCCAGTATTGGTTTTAATTACTTGT
>NZ_JBPAOH010000107.1:0-26989 GCF_050875635.1 Tolypothrix sp. VBCCA 56010 | reverse complement strand
GTGACAATCGCATTGTATCGAGTGACAATCGCATTGTATCGAGTGACAATCGCATTGTATCGAGTGACAATCGCATTGTATCGAGTGACAATCGCATTGTATCGAGTGACAATCGCATTGTATCCGGAGACAATCGCATTGTATCCGGAGACAATCGCATTGTATCCGGAGACAATCGCATTGCAAACTCAATTGCCTTTCTTTAATTCGCGCTCGTATTCATGAAATGCTGTAAGTAGGTAGGCACAATATAGCAATTCTCGGTTACGTGAGGTACACCCGTAGGGGCACGGCACTGCCGTGCCCCTACACGCGACGATATAATGTTGTACCGCATCTGAATGGGAACTGCTATAAAACCCAACTATGTAAATAAAGATGAACTGGGTCAAAACTCTCTTCCCTCAGCCGGACTGCCTCAAGCCGGACTGCCTTATCCCAACGATAAATTTTCCCACTCACCTACTTACTAAGACACAAAGGAAAACTCTGTTTTGACATTCCAGCGTTTGCCGTCGTGAAGCAGTAACGTTAAGCGATCGCACTTGAACTCAAAATGTAACTCTCGTTTCTCAAATTCTGTCCAAGCGATTTTAAAGTTTTGCTTTGTTAAATCCCGAAACGCTACCGTCATATGTGGAGTAAACGAGCGAGTCTGGGAAACTTTATCAATAATTCCTAAGTTACTTTCTACATGCGCCATTAAATCAGCTTGCAAATCCATCAATTCCGGAGTTTGCACAACATCAATATAAATGACGCGGGGAGCAAATGCCGCAAAGTTATGAAGTGTGACGGGTACAAACTCTTGTCCACTAGCAAATTTATTGAGAGAATCTTCTAACAATGATACATTGCTATCTGCCCATTCAAAAGGCGGTTGTAAGGTGATATGCGGTGGAGATTTTTGTGCCCCACTACTAGCATAGCGATCAGCGAAGTACTGTTTAATTTCGTTGGCGCAGTCTTGAATGTGCTGCGGTGGTAACAAAGCGACAAAAAAACGACTCATAGGATTTTGAATTATAGACTATAGCCGCCAACGAGTGATACTATCTACGGGCTGGGGATTTGAGATGATGAAAGTACAGCAACGCCTAGATATTACAAACGAAAATTCCAGAGGAAGCAAGTAAATGCCTTGGTTTGTGAAGATTGAAGAAGGCAAAGTCGATAAAAACATCTTTGACCAATACGTACCCGCGATACATTGCTTATGTTCAAGATTTGATAGCTAAAGGACACAAAGCGCGATCGGGCTACTGGGCGAAGATGGGAGGGGGTATGTTGCTGTTTGAAGCTGCCTCAATGGATGAGGCAAAAGCGATTGTCGAAGAGCGATCCCTTGGTACAAAACGGCTGCGTCAATTACCAGCTTTACGAATGGCGAATTGTAGTCGAATAACACACATCTACGAGATAAGTGTGTTATGATTGTTTGTGACCTGGATCTATGCGACTGCAACGCCCAAATCTTGTCAGAACCGGAAGGTAGCAGCAATACGGGATGCTTGTAGTAGGCGTAGTCTCCGGGTCGCCCCATTTTTAGGAGCGCGGCTCTGCAATGCCTGGTTTTGGAGATATTGTTCAAAAAGCTTTTTACCTCGGTGTCGGGTTAGCTTCTTACGCGGGTGAGAAAGCAGGGGGAAAATTAGCCGAACTGCGATCGCAAGTCCAAAAACTGGCTGATGAAATGGTTGCAAAAGGCGAAATGACCACAGAAGAAGCCCGCCGCTTCGTCGAAGATATGATGAAGCAAGCTCAACAGCAACCGACATCTGATGCTACCGCCCCAGAAAAACCCGCCTCGGAACCGCGCCGCATCGAGATTATAGAAGACGATGAGCCAACGGTGAAAGATGCGTCAACTGACAATGTTGATGGCTTGCGCGATCAAGTTCTAGAACTGCAAGAAGAGTTAAGACGACTGCAACGCGATAAGTAGTTATCCGGAAAGGTTGTAAATCATAAATTAATATATTTCTCAGGGTGTATTATAGTGCTGATAGCCATTTAGCACGAAGCGTCCTGTAAAAAGCTAGTAAGGACGTCAATTTTATGGAAAACTGGCAAAAAGATATCGCGGAAATCATAGAAACAGTTGCAGATGAAGTAGATCGCTTCTTCTTGGGGATGGGTGAAATGGTTGATGCCTTTTTTGAGCTTACCGAAGAAATTACCGACCAATTACAAAATACCATCGCCGTAGAGGTTGACCAATATTTACAAGATTTGGCTGAACCAATTTTGGAAGTATATTGGGAACTCGAAGAAGTTGTTGGCGATGTAGATCCAGCTTTTCCTTATTCAGTTGAAGCCTCACCACAACAAAATCCCGCTTGTATTGGTTGTCGTAACTACCACGGTCAAGTTTATGGTGGTAACTTGCTGGTTTGTGCGATGCATCCCCAAGGATATGAAGATGAGACTTGCCCAGACTGGGAACAGCAAGATTTAGGATTTAGAGACGAGGATTTTTAGTTTGTAGGGTGCGTTACACCACGTTAACGCACCACAGCTTGGATTAGTCCGTAGGGTGCGTTACACTACGTTAACGCACCACATAAAATTATGCGCCTAACGCAGCCGACATCAATTTAATGTTTGCTTTATAAATTAATATGACTAACTCCTTACCAGAAACTGCATCTGAGTCAAGCCTAGAAATGAAGTATGGTGAACGCGAAATTGCGGAAGGACAATTAATTACATTTCCTAATCCGCGTGTGGGCAGGCGATACAATATTAATATTTCTTTACCGGAATTTACTTGTAAATGTCCATTTTCCGGCTATCCTGATTTTGCGACGATTTATATTAGCTATGTGCCGGATGAGCGAGTGGTGGAATTAAAGGCGTTAAAGCTTTACATTAATAGTTACCGCGATCGCTATATTTCCCACGAAGAATCTGCAAATCAAATTTTAGATGACTTTGTTGCCGCTTGTGACCCGTTAGAAGTTACTGTCAAAGCAGATTTTACACCACGCGGTAACGTGCATACCGTCGTTGAAGTGCATCATCATAAATAACAAAGGGCGGGGTAAAGAGCGCCCGCCCGTAGTAAGATAGATATTTTTCAAGTTACCTAGGATTAATGTGATATCTAGGTGCTATACCTGGATTGACAATGGCAGCTAACTCTTCTTCAGACAATTTGCTAATTTCAGTTTCCAGTTCTTCAACTGTAAAATTATAGCCATGCTCTTTAGCAATCTTAATGAAAGCTTCTGGGTTAGATGCTGCCTTGATTTTTTGCTTTAATGCTTGATCGAGTTTTACGGCTTTGAAAAGTCCGGCTGCGTTTTTCTGTGCCATAACAGTCTTTCCTGCTTAAAATCTCAGATTAAAATGCAGTTATTTAACTCTTACCGCGATCGCGCTCATCCGGCTAATAGAGTTATTAACTTAGGGTTACATATTTTTATCTTGAAGCAAACAAGAGAATGTATGATTGATTTTGACAAAAGTTTACCTATTTCAGTAAGAAGGCTCACACTGTCTGTCGTTGAAGTGCATCATCAAAAGTCGTAAGATAAACGTAGTCGCTCATAATGCCGTTATGGTTTTACTAACCACACCCCAACAGCAAACTCCTCTAGTGACTTGGGAAAAACTCCCAGACGACTTTATTCTCCCTGACGAACCAGTGGAAAATATTCTACAACATCCATTAGCAGACGCGCTGAAAGATGCTTTAGGTGCTGCAAATCGCATTCAACCGGAGATGCTGATAGCAGCGAATTTTGGTATCGTTGCCAATGTTAATAAAAAAACAGTTGTCAAAGCACCAGATTGGTTGTATGTACCGCGTGTATTACCCGTTGCTGCTGATGTAATTCGTCGCAGCTACACACCGAATATTGAAGGTGAAGCTGTGGGTGTGGTGATGGAGTTTCTTTCAGACAGCGATAACGGAGAATATTCGGTTCGTCCCACTTTTCCTTATGGGAAACTATACTTTTACGAGCGGATATTGCAAGTTCCGACTTATGTGATTTTTGATCCTTATGAAGCTACGCTTGAAGTGCGTCGTTTGGAAAATAATCAATATATTTTACAGGAACCATCATCAGGACGCTTTTGGATTCCTGAGTTGAAATTATTTTTGGGAATTTGGCGGGGAACTCGTTTAGGCTTAAATATTAATTGGCTGCGATGGTGGGATGAAGCGGGTAATTTGCTGTTCTGGAGTTCCGAACAAGCAGAAGTGGAACGTCAACGTGCTGAAGAAGAACGTCAACGTGCTGACGAAGAACGTCAACGTGCTGAAGAAGAACGTCAACGTGCTGAAGAAGAACGTCAACGTGCTGAAGAAGAACGTCAACGTGCTGAAGAAGAACGTCAACGTGCAGATAATGCGATCGCCCAATTTGAAGCTGAACGTCAGCGTAAAGAAGTCCTCGCGGCAAAGTTGCGGGAATTAGGTATAGATCCAGATGCAGAGTAAGGTGAGCGATTCAGATGTCACACTTGTGCCCTTTAGGTCGGGCGACGCAGCCCTGCTCTCGCGCTGGCTTAGGGCACCACATGTAGCACAGTGGTACCCCGAGCCGCAAGAACACCTTGACTGGGCTTTATGCCCACCAGTCGGAGGTGAGCGGGCTGCGATCGCGGTAAATGGTGCTAGAGTTGGCTACCTGCGTTGGCAGGTTGTTTCCCGCGAGATACTGGACTCCGTTGGGTTGAAGGAAATACCTGCGAACTCGGTTGACATTGATATGTTGATCGGCGAGACCAGCTACGTGGGGCGGGGCATCGGACCGCAAGCCTTGCGGCTACTTATCGAGCGCCTGCGCGAAGACCCTTCACATCCTCTGCTAGGACTCACCACGTCTATCCACAATCACGCTGCACAGCGAGCATACCGCAAAGCGGGCTTTAGGGACTTGCGGGAGTACGATCCGCCAGGCTATGGTAGGTGCCTCCTCATGGTCCTTGAGCTAGGCTAGCAAAGGTACAAAAAATGCGAGGTCTAGTGGTTCATGTCATTAATTGTGAGGGGTTACGAGGGGATCTTGCAACTCATCAAAATTAATGAAACAGACGACTAGGGCGTGTTTTCGCTCCTCTAAAAGCCTTGCGCTCCCGCGCACGCGATAGCGTCGCGAACGGAGGAAACCACAGCGAGGACTTCTCTCTCTAACCATACGCGAACCTGAACGCGCCGTATTGAGCTAATGATTGCTAATCTTTTCTGTGAGAATGCTAAGTTCCTCACTTGGAAGTGGTGAATTTAATTGATCTAAAATATCCAAAACCTCTTGTTCAAAAGCAACTTGAGCGCGATTAGTTTTACCACCTACATATAAGCGATCGCCTTTTTGCAAAGCCCAAATTTGTGAATGAGAAAAGTAACTCATCACCACACCCAGCATCAGCAAAGCAAACCCAGTATAAACAATTGGGATACCTGGATCTGCTTTAATTTGCAAGCCAGTACTACCAATGACATCAAGAACTTTTAACGTCACGCCATTAATTTGCGTTGACATGCCAGCGCGTACAGTATCTACCAGCTTACCAGTTGAATCGTAAATTAATACCGTTTTTTGCAAGTCTTTTGCTAGCACCGAGACACCTGTACTTAAATCGGGTTTTGTGGGAATCCAAGTTCCCCAAATGCGTCCGCTATTCTTAGTATTAAGTTGCACCATTGGTAGCTGAAAAATCGGACTTTTGTTAAGTCGGACGCGCACAGCAGCGATACCCCAATCAGTTTGGTAGAAAGTTATGCCACGATAACGCAGAGGTTGATTAACAAAAATCGTCTTGCGGTCAATTTCCTTTCCCTCACTGTCTAAAACAGACATATCTGAGTAAAATTGGTCAATTCCGCCCGCAGGAGTGTAATCAATCCAAAAACGATTAACTTTGACAGACCAATCTTTGGAAATTGGCGCGGTTAAAGGTCCTGCATCTATAATATTTTGCACCTGAAAAGTATCGCCACTAGCAACCATTTCCTGTGCCATAAAACCAGTCATTGTGCCCCAAATTGCACCCAAAAGAATAGTCACCATGCCAACATGAACTATAATCGGTCCGATGCGTCCGACTATGCCTTTACGGGCGTAAAGAATATTCTCTTTTTCTGGTTCGGAAAAAATCTTGTAGCGACGTTTCTGTAAAAGTGGAGTGAGGGAAGATAGAGAAACCGTATCTAATTCAGCACTCAATGCGAGTTTTTGAAATTGTCGCGGTTCGTCGTAAAATTTCCAACGACGGGCAGCTTTTAAAGCTGGTAGCTGACGGGTAAAAGTACAAGCGGTTAAGCTTGTACCAAATAAAATGAGTAATGAGAGAAACCACCAAGTACGATATACGTGGTCTAAACCGACTACTTGAATTACTTTCCAAGTTAGGAAACCGAATAAAGCTGGATGTTCGGGGTAGTTTGCCTGGTAAAATGCGGGTGATTGACCTTGCTCGATGACTGTACCGCTGATACTGAAGAGTGCGATCGCAAGCAACATCACAATTGCCAATCGTAAATCTGTCAGCACTCTTAAAAATTCTTGCCGGAAAAACCGCCCAAATGCTGACCACGAATTTAATTCTTTAGAAGTATCATTTAAAGTCATTGATTAAAAGTTTCCCAACGGAATCCGCGACATTAAAGAAAAGACACCAAATCCTACCAACAGCACTCCACTAACTGGATTAATCCAACCAGACCAGCGACGCACTTCTAGCAACTTCTTAATTGAAGCTGTAAAAGTACCCGCCAAAATCAAGGGTGCTACATAACCTGCTGTATATGCAAGCAGCAAAACTGCGCCTAAAACTAAGTCTTGCGTACTTGCAACCCAACCCAGCAAGCTACCTAAAACAGGTGTACTGCAAGGAGAAGCGACAACACCGAAAGTCATGCCAATTAAATAAGAACGCAATCCTTGGGGTAATTCTTGAGAAATCCACTCTGTACCGCCAAAAGAAGGGAATTGCAGAGGTAATGCTTCGAGTAGGTTCAGCCCCATGAGAATTGCGATAATACTAACTATAATTGGTAAACCAATTCCCACTTGACCGTAGACTTTTCCTACAAAAGCTGCTATAATACCCAGCCCTGCTAATGTGGTTGCTAATCCGAGAGAAAACCAGGTAGACTGGGCAGCTGCTTGCAGACGGCTTTTTGCCTCATAACCGCCAATATAGCCGATAGTTATAGGCAGCATCGAAAGCATACAAGGTGTCAGGCTAGTCAGCAAGCCAGCAATAAAAATTACACCGACGCTAAGTAAACTCAGGTGGGTTAGTTGGTTAGAAACGAGGGCATTAGCGAATTGTTCTAATTCGTAAAGTCGGGTTTGTAGGTTTTCAAGCATAAGGTAGATAGAGCGTAAAATGCTTACTCTGCTTGAATTTTAGCGTAATTTATCGTACTGTTGGAGCTTTGCTCAAGTCAATAAGGACAGCACAAAATTGCTATAGATTTTAACTTAATTCCTTATTATGGTGAACGATCACCAGCAAAAGTTACTAACCCTTACACATAAGCGGTAATTTTATCTGGAACGTCGAGCCTTTACCCTCATTGCTCATCACATGAATGTGACCGCCGTGAGCGTGGACAATTTGTTGAACGATCGCCAATCCCAACCCAAATCCGCCGCTTTCTCTGGCACGTTCTGTATCAACCCGGTAAAAGCGATCAAAAATGTAAGGTAAATCTGCCTCTGGAATTCCAATTCCAGTATCGATGACCTGAATTACTGCCCGATCTGAGTGAGGTTCTAAGCGTAACCAGACAGTTCCACCAGACGGAGTGTACTTGCAAGCGTTGTTGAGTAAGTTTTCAACAGCTTGCCGCAGCAAATCGGGGTCAGCCGACAACTCAATCGGTTGTTCTGGTAAATGGCTGATCAACTCGATCGACGCTTTTGCAGCTTGAGTATTGTAATAAACAGCTAAATTCTCTAGCAAGCTATTAAGATTAACCTTTTTGAGAGATTCGGGAGTTAATTTTCCCTGATGCCGAGCCAACAGCAGTAGGTTATTGACCAAGGTACTCATCGACTTGGCGCTATCGATGATGTTCTCCACTGAGGGATGGATTTGGGGATGGTCTGCCGCCATTAGTAACCCAACTTGGGCATTGGTCAAAATCGCAGAAAGGGGCGATCGCAACTCATGAGAAGCATCTGATGTGAAGCGTTGCAGTTGATTATAGGCTAGCTGAACGGGTTGCATAGCTATGCCACTGAGTACCCAACCTGTAAGTCCAATTAACCCCAGTGCTACAGGCACAGCCAGCGTCAATATTAACTGAAATTCTCTGAGCTCGTTTTGAGTTTCTGTCAGTGGGATAGCAACTTGCAGATAACCGATGACCGAATTTCCTCCTTGAACAGGTAGCGTGACTTGACGCAGCCAAAGCGTCTTACCTGTAAACTGGTCAACAGACTTAATCGTGAGAAACCCAGATGATGTTTGTAACTGCTCTGAAGGTGGATTACCAAAAAACCGCTTGAGTTTGCTTTGAGGGTCATACCAGCGAACATAAACCAGTTCGATATCAGCGGGGTGAGAACCACTACCCAATAGCGGTATATTGCTCAGATCGACTTGTTTTTGTCCTTGATACAACCGATACTGCGAACTGGCTGCCATTAGCTCTGCTCTTTTATAAAGCAGTTTATCTAATGCTTTGAGCTTGTCTTTCACCTCAAGATGATAAATGACTCCAGCAAAGAGAATGAGAATGCACCCCATTGAAAGGGTAAACCAACGAGCTAAGTTACGACGACTGCGGTTAAACACAACTTATGCTAATTCGTAATTCGTAATTCGTAATTCGTAATTCGTAATTACAACGCTTTTCAAGTAATTAAACTACACTATATTTCTACTCTGCGTTGCCATTATTAAATCTCAAGATGTTTCTGGAGGGTTGAGACGATAGCCCATGCCGTAAACAGTTTCAATCCAATCGGCTGCTGCTAATGTTTGCAAACGTTGGCGAAGTTTACGAACTAGAACGGTGATCGCATTGCTTTCTGGTTCACTACCCCACTCCCATACAGCTTGCTCAATCTGGTTGCGAGTCAGGACTTGCTTAGGATGACGCATGAAGTACTCTAGCAACTGAAATTCCTGGCTGGAAAGGGATACAATCGCCCCTTGTCGCTCCAAAGTCAGTGCGTCGAGATGAAGTTGCAGGTCTGCCAAGCAGAGGGTGTCTCCTTGCCAGAGAGGCGATCGCCTTCTCAATGCCCGCACCCGCGCCATGAACTCTATAATATCAATTGGTTTGACTAGGTAGTCATCTGCTCCCGCATCTAATCCTATGACTTTATCAGGTGTGGTATCTTTTGCCGTGATCATTAATACGGGAGCTGTTTTTCCCGCTGCCCGATACTGTTGACACAGACTCACTCCACTAATCCTAGGTAACATCCAATCCAAAATCAGCAGATCGTATTCTTTTTCAGCTAAAAGCCATTGAGCAGTTTCTCCATCCTTGACACCATCGACGCTGTGTCCAGCCTGTGAGAGAACCATTTGCAGCGGCATTAATTGCTTTGGATCATCCTCTACCAGTAAGATTTTCATCACCTTTATACACTTGTGCTTGTTTAGAATAATCCATTGAAGCAATCTCAACGTCTTTCATCAGTCAGAATGAATGTGTGATTACTCCCGGTTGTCCCTTATGTAGCAAAATTTTAATAAAAATTGGCTTCTTTCATATTTTTTCAGTGGACATCACAACTAGTAGTGGGTTGACGCTTCTACTAAAAAAATTAATTTAATTTATACAAAAATACCAATATAACGATCATGAAAAAGCCAGTTTCGTTTAAAACATAAAAGGGAGCATCAAAATTTATTAGTACTATAAGATGATGTATCTTGCAATGATTACGGTAACTACCAATGTCAAGTAAAATGGATAAATGGAAAACGACAAACTAGAAGTCAATAATAAGTTGACAACATTCATGCCTTGAGGTGGCTTTAGAACAAAAAGTTTATCAATTGTAACTTCGCCAGAAGAATGCAACTCTTTAATAAAATCATTGTATATCTTACGAAAACTGCGTTCTTGACCCAGATAGTAAGAATCTAGTAGAAAAAAAAGTCCTATTGGTATAAGCGATATCCAAGCGTAGTTAGGCTTATTCTTGTCTGCAATCACCACGAGAATTGCTGAAACCAAAGAAATACACCAAGTTTTGCAGTTAGCACTATTAGTTGCCATCCGCGCAACTACCCCCTGCAAAATATTCAGATAACTTTGCACAGCATCAGACTCAAACGTTACCTTGGGTGGTTGTGACTGTGGACTAGAGTTACTCACTGACTTTTTTAACGACTGCTATATGTTCAAAGCATTGACTAACTTTATTGTAACTGTGAGTGTCTATTCAGTTACAAACATTATGACTAATATCAAAAGATTTTCATTTTCATAGTCATGATGGGTAAAATGGCATATCTAGCTGATCGAACTCACTACTTTTTGGAGCGTTTTCTCATCCACAATCCAAAAATCATAGTAATGCCCAGTAAGCTTTAATCTTTTTTTCTCATCCACTACTACATAGCGTTTTATAGCTGGGATCAGGGTCATTCCTGCGAACTCAGAAGTTATCTCACTTTCGGGAAAAGTTAATGCTATGCCAGAAAGTTGGGAATGTCCTGTTTTTGAACGGGCTTGGTTCTCAGCAATAAAGTAGGACATCTCATGCTTACAATAGGGCGAAGCAAACCAAGCCTTGGTTGCCACGAAAATCATACTATGCGCTACTGACACTGCATGTTTGTAGTATTTATTCCAGCCTTCATTAAGAGAAGCAAGACCGCCGGCTGTAGGGCGTATTTCTTTCATAACGTATTCAGTACCCGGAACATGCTCTAAGGCAAAGGTATCCAAGTAGACACTAATAGACTGTGTGTACCCTTTACGCTGCACAATTTCGCGTTGCAACCACTGGGCAAACATTGCTCCTCCATCAGCAGACCCAAAACTTAGGATTACCTCTGTCATAGGAGATTTATTTACGCTCTGTTGAATGTTGTCCTTTTTATCCATAAAGAAAGCTTTTTCAGCAATTACATTTAATAAAATAATTTATTTAATTTTTTATAGTTATTATATTTATAGTGGTTTATTCCTTTCAAAAGTATGACACGTTATGCATTCTTTAGCTTTCATTTTCAACGAGACATTTTAAAAATTGGTCAAATTAGGAATACCTGGCTCATTCAAAGCCGTGATCGCGAAGCACAACCTTTTTTAGATAAAGCCGAATGGGAATCTATTAAGCGTCGCGGAAATCAAGCAATACAGAATTGGATAGACTCTCAGATGAAAGGGACATCCGTTACAGTGGTTTTGATTGGTGCAGAAACTTATCAGAGACCTTGGGTTCAATATGAAATTCAGCAAAGTCACAAGCTAGGAAAAGGTATGTTAGGAATTGATATGTACGGCATGAAAGATTTGAATGGAAATTATGACTCTCAAGGTATTAACCCTTTTAGTCAATATACTTTCACAAATTCAAAGGGCACTATCATAACTTATCCTGTGTATAGCTGGGCTTATAATGATGGTCGGAACAATATTGGCACATGGATTGAGCAAGCCGCTAAAGCAGCAGGAAGGTAATTATAAACTATATTCCGTTTGCCACCATCCAAAAACCTGATTTTTCCCAAACCCTTATGACTACGTTATTTATCAATTTCTCTAACTTCAAAAAAAATGGACGAACCGGGACTGATTAAATATAACTTGGCAAAATCACGGGCAAGTGTAGTGTGTGGCATATTAGAAAAAATTGGCTGCAAGGGCTGGGATTAGAATTTTGGTTGCCTCTACCACTGGTAGCGGTTGTTTTTTGGCTTGGCTGTAGTTTTCTGGCTGCTCAGGAGTTAAGCCAATCCTACTCTACGGAAAAAAAACTTCAGTCAGATACCCAACTCGAAGCACGGCTATCAGTCAATGTGTTGCTCATTAACGCCGTCGTCAATCGAACTAAAAGAATTACTCAGGTAGAAGTGGAAACAGCAGACCCCATCCTGAAGCGATTGGAATTAGAACTGCCAACGATAGAATTCAGCCAGATAGAAGTGACAATTGCCCAAGAATTAGGTCTACCTCGTCAGGATGTTAGGAAGTTAATACGCTATGAGATTGTAGATTAATATTGATAGGATTTCAGCCTAGGAAAGAAAAAAGTAACAAAGCCCGTGTGTCAACAGCTAGAAGAGAAAGGATTTGGATGATAGCGATTTCTTCCTAGCGTTTTCGGTCTAGCGATCGCTAGACTCATTCACTGAAAGTAAGGGAGGCGATCACCTTCCTCATCTTCCTTGCCCTCCTTACTACTAATGTATTACAATATAATACATTTTTGCATTACCTTAAAATGAAATATACACCATTAACAACAGACCCTTTTGAGCATTATTTCTATAAATATGCTCAATGGCTAGAAGAAGCATGGTTTGTCACTGCTGCGAATACATTAGCCACATCTTCTCTGGATGCACTTGCAGAGATTTGGCTGCATGATTTTCCTGACGCTAAGAAAAAGTTGGAAAAAGAAGTTGGTGGTACAATTCCAGCATCTATTAGATTGGCTAGGTTTTTAAAGCAATTTATTCCGAATGATCCAGATGTCAATAAAGTTGCTGTTGTCTGTTTTGCTGAAGATTGGAAACATTACCGTCCACAGGATGCTTACGTAGCTAACCTGATTATTAATAAACGTGTTAATAATGATCCTAATGATGTATTCTTCGGGCGTGAACTACCTAGAGCCTACCTTGATGTTCCTTGTGATGAACTTGCTAGAGAATGCCCAGAACTTGCAGCCAACCTTGATCTTTTAGCCTTAGCTGAAGAGTATGAGTATGGGGCAATTCTATACTCTCTTTATCGCTGTCCTTTAGTTCATGCTGCTACTAACTCAAATCGGACACATGGTTTTGCTAGAGGAGAAAAAAGCATGTACTATTGGTCACTTGACGGTAGCGGTAGAGTTACTATTGGCTTTGGAACTCATCTGATTATGCGTTGGCTGCGTAATGCGGTTACTGGGTATGTTCAAACTTGCCATCAAGCAGGCATTATTCCGGCAAGTAATATTGATGCTGGATCTAGCCAAGAACAACGTTTCAAGAGACTTTGGAGCAAAATTAAATAATTAATTCCAAAGATGATATCCATGCATACAGGTAGAGTTGTCAATACTGGGCAAGAAAGGTACACAGCACTGGCTGATGCAAAACCTTATAAATAAGACTTTGAAGCGAGTTATAAATTTCTTTGCTTATTTTTGTTTCTTATTTGCGCCCAATTTTATAAGCAAATCCCTGATTAACACTATTTGGGCATTAATTCTAATCTATGCCTTATCAAATTTTTCATCATTCATATCTGGGATTCAGGCTAGATTTGTGCATTTAATGGAGTAGTCGTAGTTTGCTCAATGCGTTCTGCCTTTGTTTTCAATATTTGGTTCATGGCTTCAAACCCTTGGCGAACATCAATATTTAATCTACGAGCCAGCAGAGGCACCAGTAAGCCGTGGAAAGATTCTTGCTGAATGAACCGAACGCGATCGCTTGCTAACGGTTCAATGATAAAGCTGTGTTCACCGTCAAATAGCCCTGGTATCAAAAAATGCCCTAACCAGCGCAATTTGCGATTGGGTTCTACCGTAAGAATTGTAGGTCGAAAGGTCATAATATCTGTACCCGGAGGCTGAAAGTGAACGGTGAGCTTTGCCCCTTCACTCAGCGAGCCACTAATTTGACGAATAAATAGATTCCAATGTGGAAAACTGGCAAAGTCAGTGAGTAGGTTCCAAACCCGACTATCCGATGCCTGAATTTCGATTTCAGTGTGAATTTTCATGGGTGTGACTTAATAGGAAAACCAGAATTAAAGCGGCTATTCCTGCCAACAAGAAACTGATGTATTGTCATTCACGTTCGGTCAGCAAAGTTCCTTTAAATAAACTACTTACCTTGAACGACCAGAACGGAACATGGAGCGTGATGAACGACGTGATTGCTCACACTTCCGACTATGAGTTCGGCAAATCCTTTAAGTCCTCTGCGACCAAGTACAATCAAATCTGCTCCCCAAGTCCCAGCTAAATCACAGATGTTAGTTCCAGGATCACCTGTGTGATAGCTGAATTCTGCCGGAACACCCTGGTTTTTCGCTTTCTGATAGTAGAACTGGAGTAAACCTTGTGCCTGTTGTGTTTGTATTTCTAGGTCTGCTAAGTTCATAGTGACTTGACTAGAAGCTGCTAGCTCAATGCAGTGATTAATCATCAAATGAGCAGCGTCTGTTTGGGCTAACTCAAGTGCTTTTGCAAACACTTTTGCAGTAGCAGGTGAATCATCGACCGCTACCAAAATCTTCTTAAAGCTCATACGTATCTCCAATCATCAATTACTTCATTCACATGCGTTGTCTTTTAGCTTGAGGGACAAATGTGATTCAAAAGTGAAATATGAGTAGGCTGTTGACTATTAACCGCTGACAAGTCAGCGGTCAACTACCAATAGGAATATTTATGCAGATTAAAGAAGCTTTAGTTAAACAATTTAATCACTTTTTGTTCACATTTATCAGCCATCCTGAAACAGAAGAGTGTGAGCGAAAGCCACAAAAGTGAGGCGTGAAACTAATACTAATTCGTAATTAACACACACTTCAAAAAGCTTTGATACAGGCGATTTCCACCTTATAGGAGACTTTGTTATGAATTTGAGTTTAGTTAAACATGGTATCGGCATCATCTCTACCCAGCAGGCTGCAACACAGGTACTTGATGAACTTAGAGCAATTGACTTTCCGATGCAGAAAATTTCTGTGTTCGCTCTAGACTCTAAACACGAAAAGTTGCACAAGGATGCTAATGCTGGTAAACATACTATGACTCCTATCGAAGGTGCCAAAGCAGGCGCAATCACAGGAGGAACAGCCGGAGGATTCTTGGCACTCACAGCCGGACTTGGCGTATTAATTATTCCCGGTTTTGGACCGGCGTTAGCGGTTGAATCTGTGCTGGCTACGCTGCTGGCGGGTGGAGGGAGTGCGATCTTTGGCAGTGTGTATGGTGCGTTTCAGGGTTGGTTTGCTCCCGAAAGGCAAGCTAGACTCTATGACCCATCCACATCCCAAGAAGAATTTTTGGTGAAGGTAGAGGGAACAGCTGATGAAATCGGGCAAGCAGAATCGATTCTACGTTACTGGCGTGTGCGAGAGTGGCATGTTTATGAAACTAGCAAAAGATTCTCGTAATAAAACCAATTTGAAAAAAGAAAGGTACAGATTCAAACAGAGAAATCCATATTAAATCTGATGAGTCTTAATTACGAATTAGTTTAACGGTTACTTCAATTTGGAGATTGAGATGACAGCAGATACGATCGCTAAAAATACTTTTCCTGAGACAACAAAAGATTTACAGAATTATCAATGGCATACTCTCGCCGAACAACAGGTTGTGCAAACCTTAGCCAGCCATTCTGAGGCAGGTTTGACTCATGAAGAAGCCGCCAAGCGACACCAGCAGATGGGTCCGAATCAACTCACAGCTAAAGGTGGAAAAAGTCCTTGGCTACGATTTCTAGAGCAATTTAATGAACCACTGCTGTATATTTTGCTGGCGGCGGGAGTGGTGACGCTGCTGCTCAAAGATTGGATAGATGCGGGAGTAATTTTTGCTGTAATACTGATTAACGTCATCATTGGCTACATTCAAGAATCTAAAGCAGAAGGGGCGATCGCTGCTCTATCCAAAGCCGTCACTACCGAAGCTACTGTGATTCGCCAAGGTCAAAAAACTCGTCTGGCTTCGATTGAACTTGTTCAGGGTGACTTGGTGTTGCTAGCATCTGGGGATAAAGTGCCTGCTGATTTGCGGCTGTTAAGTGTACGCGAGTTGCAAGTTGACGAGTCTGCTTTAACAGGAGAATCTGTTCCGGTCGAGAAAGCAACGGCATCGCTGGCTGTCGAAACACCATTAGCCGAACGAAGCAATATGGGGTATGCAGGAAGTTTCGTCACCTTTGGACAAGCAGAAGGAATTGTAGTGGCGATCGCTAATGCCACCGAGACTGGTCGCATCTCACAATTACTTGAAAGTAGCACGGGTCTGAAAACACCGCTGACGCGAAAAATTGACAAGTTCAGCAAAACTCTACTGTACGTCATCTTAGGTTTAGCTGCCCTGACATTTGCAGTCGGATTAGGACAAGGTGGATCTTGGATTAATGTTTTCAAAGCGAGTGTGGCTCTCGTCGTCAGCGCGATTCCCGAAGGATTGCCTGCGATCGTCACAGTCACTTTGGCGATCGGCGTTTCTCGGATGGCACGGCGCCATGCTATTATTCGCAAGCTACCTGCTGTGGAAACCTTGGGAAGTACCACCGTTATCTGCTCTGACAAAACGGGGACGTTAACTGAGAATCAGATGACGGTTCAGGCAATTTACGCCGGTGAGCAACATTACACCGTCAGCGGTATTGGTTATGCCCCAGACGGTGAAATCTTGATCGATCAACAGCCCGTCGATCTCAATGCAGATGGACATATTGCTCTTTGGGAATGCCTGGAAGCGGGATTGCTCTGCAATGATTCTCACATCGAATGGGGAGACGGACAGTGGAGTGTGGTAGGAACTCCAACCGAGGGAGCATTGATTACGGTCGCTGACAAAGCGGCATTGACGCAAGCTGCCCTAGAGCAAGAATTACCCAGAATCGACACTATCCCCTTTGAGTCTCAATTTCAGTACATGGCAACTTTGCATGAATTAAATTCAAAGCGAGGGCTGAATGTCATTTATATCAAAGGTTCTGTGGAGGCAATTCTCAAACGCGCAGATAAAATGCTCGATCCCCAAGGACAGCTTGCTCCTATTAATCCTGCCGCAGTCGAACAAAAAGTCGATCGCATGGCACAGCAGGGGTTAAGGGTACTAGCATTTGCCAAAAAAGAGGTGGCAGCAAATCGCCAATCTTTGACTCACACTGACATTGAGGATTCGTTAGTGTTCTTAGGACTCCAAGGTATGATTGATCCACCGCGCCAAGAAGCGATCGCCGCTATCCGTGCTTGCCAATCCGCAGGAATTCAGGTGAAGATGATCACTGGCGATCATGCGCTAACCGCAGGTGCGATCGCCCGCCAAATGGGAATTTGTTCAGATGAAGAACAGGTCTTTACAGGACAGCAATTGGCTCAGATGGATGAACAAGAACTCGCCCAAGCAGCTGAACAAAGTACCGTATTTGCACGAGTTGCTCCTGAACAAAAATTACGTCTGGTGAAAGCTTTGCAGTCTAAAGGTGAAATTGTTGCCATGACTGGAGATGGCGTAAACGATGCCCCAGCACTGAAGCAAGCAGACATTGGTGTAGCGATGGGCATAGCAGGGGCAGATGTCGCCAAAGAATCGGCTGACATGCTTTTAACTGACGACAACTTTGCCTCAATTGAAGCCGCTGTTGAGGAGGGACGTGGCGTTTACCGCAACTTGCGGAAAGCGATCGCCTTCATGCTGCCGATCAACGTTGGAGAATCAATGACGATCTTGATTAGCATTATTTTGGCAACCGTTCTGCCGATCTTGCCGATCCAAATTCTCTGGCTCAACATGGTCAGTTCAGTGGCATTGATTGCTCCCCTTGCCTTTGAGCCAAAACCTGGACAGGTAATGCAGCAACCACCGCGCAATCCCAACGAAAAGCTTTTATCGGGTAGTTTACTCCAGCGTATCTTAGCAATTTCCGTCTTCAATTGGGTAGTGATTTTTGGGATGTTTCAATGGGTACTTCAAACCACAGGCAATGAACCGTTGGCTCGAACAATGGCGATTGATGGACTGATAGCAGCAGAAGTGTTTTACCTTTTAAGCATCACCCAGTTTCTACCCTCTCTGGTTGCCAGAATTCAAGGTAAACGCGCACCCGTGGCATATGCACCTGCGATCGGAATTTTGGGTGTAGTAATTTTGCAATATCTGTTCAGTCAGTGGAGCATCCTGAATCAAGTGTTTGACACAACTCGTTTGACGTTTACCCAAGCTCTTATTTGTTTGGGTGTAGGTTTGCCAGTGGTGCTGCTAGCTCCTATCTTGCAGCGCTTCGATCCGCTTGACTAGAGATAGTCAGCAGACCGAAAAGTTCTGCGATTGCTCTGTTCGTAGTGACTTGAATTAGCTGATGAAGTAAAGCTAAAAAAAGCAATCAGCTTTTGTGCATTCTCCAAAAAACGGTATTATAAATTACTATTTTTTGGCGATCGCAGAACTTTTCGGTCTACTGATATTAAGAAAATGCTAATATTTCATCAATTGCAACACTAAAGCCTGGGAGAACAGTTTGAGTAGTCACATTTTCCCCATGAGTTAATAATAAATGTTTTTCCAAAGTGATAATGATAATCCATAACGTTTCCGGATAGATAAGCCAAACTTCTTGACAACCTGATTCTAAATATTCTTTTGCCTTCGCAAATAATTCTTCAGCGCTATCATCAGGTGAAGCAATTTCGGCAATTAACGGAAAGCTTTGGGGTAGAGAAGTTGCATTAGCATATTGCGTCAAGAGTTCTGGAGTCAAGTAAGAAACATCAGGACGACGACCTTGTTTATTAGTTCGACAAAGTGCTTCGGTGTAGACTTCTCCACCTTGACCGCTGGAGAGCATATGATTTCTCCAGTAATAACTTAATCTAGCTTGAATTAGACTGTGCCGTAATGTCATACCTGTTTTCTCAACAATTTGACCATCAACCCATTCCATGTTTTCTAAAGGATGATTGAGAAAATCTTCTAAAGAAAAAACTTTCGGTTGTGGTGATGTCGTTTCTTGAATTCGTTCAGTAGAAGTTAGCATTGCTGTTTTCTCACTTCAGATATTATTAATTCTAAAAATTTGTAGTAAGCGCTAAAGCGCTTTAGCGCTTACTACGGTATTTCACGTTTCTTTCTTAAACTTTTGTTTTCTGAAATAGCCGACGCTTACGACGATTTTCAGATTGTTCTCCTCGTAGTGGTACAACTTCAGCTTCGTTACTTTCGCGTGCTACTCTAATTAACAACCCAGTTGCTAATAAACTAGCAATCATGGAATTACCACCATAACTAAACATCGGCAAGGGTAAACCGGTTGTAGGCAAGGCACCAGTGGTTACACCAATATGCAACAATGATTGTCCAACCATCAAAATTGTCACACCGATCGCTACTAATCGATGTATTGGGTTTGTCGCTTTCAAGGCAATGATTAAGCCGAGAGTAGCGAATATACTTAACCACACTAGCAAACTTATACCGCCAGCAAAGCCGAATTCTTCTGAGAAAACCGCAAAAATAAAATCGGTGTCTTGAATTGGTAAATAAAACTGCTTTTGTTGCGAAAGCCCAAACCCAGTACCCCAAGTTCCTCCAGAACCCACCGCTAGCAAACTTTGTACTAGCTGGTAGCCATCACCAGTTGCATCCGCCCAAGGATTGAGAAACGACATCACCCGCTTGCGCTGATACTCTTTGATGCTAATGCTGAGAACTGCCAAAAGTATCCCACCAACTGCTGTTCCTCCCAAATATTTATAAGGTAAACCAGCCGCTAAAGCAATTAACCAAATTGTCATACCGCAAAGTGCGGTTGTACTTAAGTTAGGCTGCGCTAAAATTCCGAGAATTATCAAACCAAAAACACCCAGCCAGGTGAAGCGAACTCGCCAATTTATTCGTTCCCACTGACCAAAAAGCCGCGCACTTTGCAACACTAAAAAGGGTTTAATTAATTCAGAGGGTTGAATGGGAATTGGACCCAAAGCCAGCCAGCGAGATGCGTCAAAAGCTTTTCTTCCTAATCCTGGTATCAGGGTAACGAAAATTAATACCAAAAACAAAAAGACAAACCAATGGGATATTCCTAATATTTTCCGCAAAGGTAAATTAACAATGATGTTTAATATTATTAATGCCACGAACACCCACATCAACTGACGCTTAAAGTAGTACAGTCCATCATTATGACGAGCGTCGGCTACGGGATAGGATGCTGAAAACAGCACGATCAACCCGACAAACAGCCAAGTCAAGGTTAACCAGCGCAGCAATCGCGCTTCTAAAGCCCAGCTGGAGACGGAATTATCAAAAATTGGTATCAGACGGCGTAATTTCACGTTCGGTACAGGTATAAAGTTAGGAGTTGTAGAGACGCGAAATTTCGCGTCTGTACAAAAGTTAGGAGTTAAAAGTGAGAAATATAACTTTGCTCCTCAAAACTTATAACTCATAATGTGGTGTACTGCTTGCACGGCACCGTTGATATAAGATGGCAATGGCTTTTTTTCAGGTTCTATTCGGTCTAGAAGCATTTTAACGGTGTCTATAGCACTCTGAATATCTTGCACCCAGTAACACTTGCTAGCTCTTTTGTCTTGGCGATCATACAATCGCTTTAAGGCGATCGCTACTAACGGTACACCCAAAGCTGCACATTCGTAAACGGTATTGTAACCTGCGCCGCCTACTACTACATCAGCTACGGCTAAACATTCGATTCCCGGATGGTGAAATATCCAGAAATCCTGACAATTGGGCGGACAATCAGCAGCTAAAATTCTGACTGCACATTTAGGAAGTTCTTGATATAGTTTTAGGGCTATTTCTGCAAAGAAAGGCAATTCTTCAGCTTGACCGGCACAACAAACGAGTATAGTTTTTATAGTTTCGTTCACTTTCAAGATATGCGATCGCGTCTTGGTTCTTTCCGGTAAGTCAACATCGCTGCGAATCAACCAAGGTGCTGTATGATGCACGTTTGGCAAGTCACAAAAAGGCAAATCTTTGCCTTCTCCCGGTACAATGACTGCATCAAAATTTTCCGCAACAAAAGACCGCAAATTTTTGGCTGTAATATAGCGTGGGTTAATATCTCGATGAATCAAAATCCGAGGAATATGCTGTAACTGAGGTAAGATATCTGCTAACTCACCCCCCAAACCTCTAGGAAAAGTATCGATAATTAAGCGATCGCACTCAGCATTAAGTAAAATATGTCTTACTTGCTGACAAGTTGCCGAAAATCCAGCGCTATCAGGAATCCACTGCACTAAACAGCCTTCAGCGTTAAGATAATGTGCATAAGGACTATTAGTAAGAATCCTCACTTTCGAGTGCTTTGCGGCAATTCTCCCCAATGATAAAGCACGAGTAATATGTCCCCAACCTCCACCCAAAGCATAAATTAACCAAGTTTTAGTCATTAGTTTAGTGGATAGTGGTTAAGAGTTAGTGGTTAGTGGTTAAGAGTTAGTGGTTAGTGGTTAGTGGTTAAGAGTTAGGAGTTAGGAGTTAGGAGTTAGTGATTAGTGGTAACTGTTGACAACTATCAACTATCAACTAACAACTATCAACTATCACCTATCAACTATCAACTAACAACTAACAACTAACAACTATCACCTATCAACTCTCAACTCGCTCCCATATTACGCTCAAAATCAACATCTCTTTCTTGATCTAAACTCACACTATCGGCTTCTGTAAAGTCTACATTGCCAGTTTCGGGGTTGTAGGAGTAGCGATCGCGGTCTTCATAATAATTATGACCCCAATTTCCAGAGCGGTAGTTGCCATATTCGCCATAATATGCGTAATCTTCTTCATATGATTCGTTACAGTGAGGACATCCTGTTTTATCAGTGCGTCCGCAACGACGTTTGAAGAGAAATCCTACCATGCGATCGCATTCCCATGTAGTATTTGTAAAGTTTACTACAATTTCAGATGAACCGATTTGCAAGCGATCGCCATTTCTCAGGCTACCATTAGTTAGTTGTACGCCATTAATTTTTATCCCACTACTAGTATTTTGGTCAATAATAATTAACTCTTGATTTTGCCAGTCAATCAAAGCATGGTAATCTGCAATTAAATCATCTTGTATCACCACTCTAGAAACTCGTTCAGCATTACTTTGTTGTGGCATTTGAGAAAATTCTCGCCCAATCGCTACTGGAGTTTGTAATAAAGGTTGCCGACTTTCTCCAGTATTTGGATCTATCCAATAAAGCTGAATCTGCACTGATTTATTGCCCTTTTGTTAAATTTACCGCATAAGCTAAACCCGCTTGTTGTTCGCGAGTGAGAACATCTAATCCAAAGCAAGTAAATGCAATAGGTGAGAAGCCTGATTTTGTCGAGAAAACTGTTTTATCTGATGCATCTCTCAAAGAGGTTTTACCCTCTTTTACCTTTACTTTATAAACTAGCTTTTTATCAGGTGTCTCAATTTCAAAACCATTATTACGCGCCTTAATTTGATAAACTTGTTTTTTAGCAACATCTTCTAGCTGATAATCATTATTTTTCCGTCTGAAAATATATAAATCCTTATTTTGTTCGGGATTTTCAATCTTCCAATAGCCTTTTTCAGCAACTACATAACCCAATACTTTCTCGGAAGCATTTTTAATTTTAACTTTCCCTGATTCATCACTTTTAATTCTGACGAATTCTTTATCATTACCATCAACTAATTTTGCACCATCTGCTTGCTGCTTTAAAGAAAATAAATCTGTACCACCTTCTGTTTTAAACTTAATTTTCTCTATTTGAGTAGCAACATTAGACTGTGTAGTTTGCGGACTACTTAAAGTGGAAACATTAGAGGATGTTTTCGCATTACTACTACAACCGAAAAGATAAGTAATTAAAATAAATGATAAAATTAATTTTTTCATATTATTTAGATAGAATGTTGGCTAAATTAAGAACTTGATAAAGACTCAAAAACATCATTGTAATTGATTGATATATTCCCTCATTTGCTTCACACATATCTGGAGATATTCTCACAGCAAGATTGATTGATTTATGTGTAATTTTCAAACCTTGTATCTGGCAATAAGTAGGAAGTTGGATTGCATCGATAGCTTGATTTTGCAAAACTTTCACTGCTCCGTAGCGCTTGAGAGGATAAGTTAATGTTAAAATGACATCTAATCCTAATTTTTTTGTTTTTGACTTATATTTAGTTTTGCCACTTCTAACGCGTTCCCAACCGTGTTGATTTTTAGATAATTCAATTGCAGTTAATCCAAAGCGAGTTTTATCTAAAAATTGTCCTTTAATTTTTAACCATTCATCTTGATAATGATCTATTTTCCAACCTGATTTATGAGGATGAGCAATAGTATATTTTTTATTTTCTTTCACTAAAATTGTTATAAAAGATAATTGCAATTCGACCTCACTGATATTATCTATATCTCTATTCAGCATTTGCAAAACTTTTTTTGTTGATTCATAACGATAGTAAGGAAAATTTAATATTGTAAAATGTTCCTGCATGAATGAAGCATAAAGTACGGTTAGTATAAAATAGATAATAGCTATAATTAGTGAAGGTATTGCCAAGGCGGAATAGCTGTTATCAATAGCAATAAATATGATGACAATAAGTAAAACAATTGATACAGCCAAACCAATAAAATAGTATAAAACTTTTGTTTTATATTCCTTTTTTTTAAGCTCAGATAGCTTATCAATTTCTACTATCTGATTTAAATCGGCTACAATTTCTGGAATAGTTGCTGTACGCTCATAATTAAAATTTTGTAGGAATTCTTTTAATAAAGTAGACATTTAATTTTAACTCCATTCACTAAAACTAATTAAGCATTTATTGTTAGTAGAATTTAGAAAATGTAAATATTTTTAAATTTATAATAATTTTTATAAAAACTAATAGAACTTATACAGATTTTGCCGCCAGTATATCAACTAAAAAAATAACTGTCAATAATATATTTGCGTATTTATGACTAAATCGAGATTGGCTTACATTTCCTTTGATACTGTTCCTGCACCAAAAGGTGCAGCGATTCATATTGCTGCTTTTTCTCAAGCTTTAGCAGCAGCTTTTGGTGAGATTGAATTAATTACAGTTTCTCCGACAAGGGAAATTGTAGATTTATATGAAATTTATCCGCAGGTGATGCATGTTATGTTACCTGCTGTGGGTGATACTCTAATTCACAGAATTTTGTATTTTCGTGGCTTATTGAGGACGTGGTTACAAAAACGAAGATTTGCAGCGGTGCATATTCGTTCGATTTACGAAGGTTATGAAATAGCACTCAATAAAAAGCAATATTGCGATCGCCTAATTTTTGAAGTTAACGGTTTACCCTCAATTGAGTTAAAATATCGCTACCCTGCTGTTGCCGATGATAAAGAACTACTGCATAAATTGCATTCTCAAGAACAAGTTTGTTTGCAAGCAGCCGATTTAATTATCACACCCAGCAGTGTGACGGTGGAATATTTACAAAACAGAGGTATTCAACCGGAAAAAATTCGCGTTATTCCCAACGGTGTAGATTTAAATGTGTTTACCTACTGTTTGAATAAAAACAGCCAAACGTTTCAAATGTTATATTTTGGAACTCTTTCACCTTGGCAAGGTGTAAATTTAGCGGTTGAAGCTTTGGGATTAGTAAACCGTGATTTTCCAGCTTTATTAACAGTGATTGGACAAGCAAGAGACTATCAAATAAAAGCATTAAAGGAACTGGCGTTAAAATTAGGAGTTGCCGACAAGCTAATTATTTTAGAACCAATGTCGCAAAAACAGTTAGTTGAATATATTCATACCTCAGATGTAATAGTCGCACCGCTAACGCCAAATGACAGAAATTTAGTTCAAGGTTGTTGTCCTTTAAAAATTTTAGAAGGAATGGCAACGGGTACACCTGTAATTGCAAGCGATTTGTCAGTGGTGAGAGAATTAGGAATAGATGAAGAGCATTTTTTGTTAGTTAAACCTGGTTCAGCTAAGGCAATTAAAGATGCAGTTTTGCAGTTGCGAAATGAGCGAGAATTCACAACGCGACTGGGAATAAATGCGCGGCAGCGGATTGAAGAGTATTATACTTGGAAAGCTGCTGGCGAAGCGTTAACTGTTGCTTATCAAGAATTGGGAATTAAGCGGTTAATGAGAGTTTGAAGTTGCAATTTTTCTTGAGTTATGGAATAATCAGTGAGAATGCGATCGCCTGCTGCTTGAGAAATGCGATTTTTTTCTTCTGGTGTCATCGCCAAACATTCCAACACCGCTTCACCTAACTTGTGTAAATGCGATCGCGCAAGCACAAAGCCATTTTCACCATGTAAAATCACCTCTGGAATACCTCCCGCATCGCTAGCAATACAGCAACAACCGCAAGCCATAGCCTCAAGTAACGCATTCGGCATTCCCTCCCACAGCGAAGGCTGAAGGTAAACATCGCACAACCGCAAATATTCAGCCACATCCTTTTGATTGGGCAAATGTCCAGTTATCAGAATTCGCTGGTAATTTTTTGGATGCTGAGTTTTATACAGTTGCAGCACAGATTCACTAGATGTTCTCACCTCCCCGATGATTAACAAACATGCAGGGGATGAAATGCGAACTGTTGTTAAAGCATTCAGCAAAAACTGCTGTCCTTTCTTTTGCCGCAATTCTCCACAAAATCCCAATACCGCTTCATCTGGGGCAATTCCCAAAGAAGCGCGTGTAATTTTGCTTTCAACCTGCGGAGAAAATATTTCTGTGTCAACCGTATTTTTCAGCACCAACACATCATTCCGTCCACTCAATAGCTGAATTTTGCGAGACATATCAGCACTTACAGCAGTAATCACCTTGGCATGTTGTAGCGTCCATTGCAAGCGGGCGAAATCCCCAGGTGGAAACATTTCTCGGTCAATATCATTACCACGGGCACTAACAGTACTAGGTATTCCTTTAAGTGCAGCAAACCAAGTAGCGAGAAAACCACTAGGAAACAAATAATGTCCCCACACCGCATCATAAGCGCGAGAGGAGTGCAGCCAGTCGAGGACATTCAACGTATGAGGCATTGTCATATCCCAATGGCGGTATAATCCGATGCGATAAACGCGAAATTTAGCCTCTATTTCTGGTGGTAAAACTTCACCCGGTTGCAGATAACGACTCCAAGTTACAACATCGATTTCTATATTCAATTGGCAAAGTGTAGTAACTAACCGCGTAGCACTACTAGCCAATCCTCCCAAATCTGGCGCAAATCGTTCGCAAATAAAAAGAAGACGTTTCATATTAGTATGGACGGGGAAACCTCATCCCTACCTCTTAACTTTTTTGGCATCAAGTCGAATTACGGTTTGGTCTGACGCTGGAGTTAGAACCCTCCCCATACATAATGCCACGACCTAGCAAATCGGCATAAATAAGGTTAGGCGATCGCAGAGGGGAAGCCATTGATTTGTTTGCCGAATGAAGCGGTAAGCACCACCGATATCTGTGCGGATGTAGACATCATAGGGTGATTGGGGAGCGATCGCACCTTCCGGTAACGTAGCCCATACCCTGAATATTGACACTCTTCCAGTTAAAGAATTGTCCGGGTTTTGTTTGGGTGGGCGATCGTGATTCAAGCTGAGAAGTGATTTGGTTTTGCACTTGTGATTTAGCTTGTACTTCTGATGGGGTCTGTACTATAGACTCTTGTCCGCAAGCATGTAAGGCTAACAGTAGCAGTGCCGTACATACGACCAGCAGCAAAAAACCGAATCTGCGTATTTGATGCGCTGAACGTAGTTGACGCAAAGCGTTCATGACTCAAATCCCAAATTGTAAGCTAACGTGCATTTTTATATTTATCTTTTCAAAGAGAGTAAAATCCGTCAATCATGTCTCAACCCCTCACCCTAGAAGTTAGTTTCTTATACCAATTTAAATAATGTTTGCGACACATAAATTCTTCGTAGGGGCACGGCACTGCCGTGCCCCTACCCATTTGTCGCATTCTTTTTTCGCTCTTGGTATTATTTCAAGCACGCGCATTGCTTACTACGTAAGAGTTTGTCCTAAGTCGCCAATAACCTAGACAAAGCTGTACACTCATAGTCATAGCTGGTCTATGAGTGATATATGTATAAGCCAAACGAATTTGCAAAAA